>CAZFUX010000012.1:0-22177 GCA_964522085.1 uncultured Aequorivita sp. | reverse complement strand
GAAAATACTCTCAGATAATTTTCAAATTATTAAACCCGATTTTTAGGGTTCCTATCTGTAGTGAGTATATAACCATTATGCTATGGATGCTTTAAATGCCCATGCTTCGTATTATTTGCTGAAACCAATTTCCATAGACAAACTAATTGAAGCTGTAGATTATGTACAAGAGATAAAAGAAAAGGAAAACAGTCTTCAAAATTCAATTTTAAAACCGTTGCAAACAAAGGTTGCTGGTAAGATTACAATTCCGCTACAAAATGGTTTTGAAGTGCTTCAATTAGAAGATATACTGTATTGCCAGGCTGATGATAATTATACCCAAATTCATTTAAAAGTTGGAAAACGCTTAGTGAGTAAAACCCTCAAATACTTTGAAGATTCGTTGACAGAAAACGGCTTTGCTCGCGTCCATAAATCCTATTTAGTAAACATAAACGAAATTACAGAATACAAAAAAGGAAAGGGTGGAAGTGTAGTGCTCTCCAGCGGAAAGGAGATTATGGTGAGTCCTTCACGTAAGAAAGAGTTGTTGGCGTATTTTGGGTAAAAATTCAAAGTTTAAAAAGATCAAATTAGAAAAAGAGTTTTTTAGTTTTGATAACTGATAACTGATAACTGATAACTGATAACTGATAACTGATAACTGAAACAAAATGATAATAAAATCCATAAACGGAAAACACCCCCAAATTCCCGAAGATTGCTTTATAGCTGAAAACGCAACTATTGTTGGCGACGTGGTAATGGGTAATGAATGCAGCGTTTGGTTTAATGCGGTAATTCGTGGCGATGTAAATTTTATAAAAATGGGTAATAAAGTAAATGTGCAGGATGGAGCAATCATTCACGCCACTTATAAAACCTCGCCTACAACTATTGGTAATAATGTATCTATTGGTCACAATGCTATTGTACACGGTTGCACCATTCACGATAATGTGCTGATTGGTATGGGAAGCATCGTTATGGACGACTGTGTGGTTGAAAGCAACACAATTATTGCAGCAGGAGCTGTAGTTTCAAAAAATACAAGAGTTGAAAGCGGAAGTGTTTATGCAGGTATTCCTGCTAGAAAAATTAAAGACATAAGCCCAGAACTTTCTAAGGGCGAAATTGAAAGGATCGCAAATAATTATGTAATGTATTCTTCGTGGTTTAAATAGCGTTTTATTAGACCTCACTGTGAGGTCTGGGAAAGATGTTTTAAAAATCAATTTTTTCAATAGAAATTTTTTCGGCATACTCTTTCAAAAGAAACTTTAAAGTATCAGTTTCAGCATTAGTGAAAAACTGAAGGTTTGGTTTTGAATTTTCTTCACGAAGCAAATTCAAACATTGTAAAACTGTTTTTGTTTGTCTAGCAACTGCTTCGCCTGAATCTATAATTTTTACATTTTCAGGAAGTATTTTTTTCAACTGCGGAATTAAATAGGGATAGTGGCTACAGCCGAGTACCAAATAATCAATACTTGCGTCGATCATCGGTTTAGTATGCTTTTTTAATAGTGAAATCATTTCAGGACTTTCTAGTTTGCCTGCTTCTATTAAGTGCACAAGGCCTTCGCCTATAATTTCTACAACACTTATATCCTTTGTGAATTCTTTTGCGGTTTTACTGAAAAGTGCGCTGCTCAATGTTCCCTTTGTAGCCAAAATACCAATTCTCTTTGATGTAGTTTGGACTGCCGCATGTTTTATAGCGGGTTCTATACCTACTATAGGAACTTTGTGTTTTTCACGAAGTGTTGCAATGGCATTAGTAGTCGCGGTATTACAAGCCACAACAATTATTTTACAATCAACACTTAGCAATTTTTCAACATTTTTAATACTTAATGTTGTAATTTCTTCTGCGGATTTATTACCGTAGGGCGCATTTTTACTATCGGCTAGATAGATAGTGTTTTCAAAAGGTAATAGTTTATGGATTTCCTGCCAGATGGAAGATCCCCCAACACCTGAGTCAAATATGCCTATGGGACTTTTTTTATCCATTGCGTAAATTTAGCCATTTACTTCAAATTATGGTATAAAAAAAACTGCCCGTTACGAACGAGCAGTTTTTAAAATTCATTACTTTTAAGAATGATTACATTCCTAACGCTTTTTTTACGTCTGGCATAAGATCTTTACCATCAGCAAGAATTACACCACCACCCATTGTAGAATCTAAAACATACTGATATCCTTGAGCTTTAGCTACTTTTTGGATAGTAGATTGTGCTTTTTCAAGGATTGGTTTAAAGATATCGCTTCTTTTTTTGTCTAAATCCTGAAGGGCTTGTTGTCTGTAAGCTTGAATGTTTTCTTGCATACCTTGCACTTCTTGAAATCTTTTTTGATTTTTTTCGTCGCTTTGACCAGCAGCCTCAGCATCGTATTGCTTCATTTTAGTTTCTAGTTCTTTAGCCATTGCTTTAATTTCGGTATCATATGTTTTTTGCACTTTTTCTAATTGGCCTTGTGCAGCTTTATAGTCTGGCATAGTTTCAATTAATTCTTGTGCATTGATATGTGCAATTTTAGATTGTGCGTTTACAAAACTTGTAGCTCCCACAAAAAGGGCGATTGCAACTAATAATGTTTTCATTTTTTTCATTGTAAGTGTTATTTTATTTATAAAAAAGGTATTGGTAATTTATTTTTCCTGATTAACCTGAGCTTAATGAAGTATGCACAAGATGAATCGCAAGCCTACTCGCCATCTCCACCTTTTGGGGGGTTATTTTTATTTTGGCGTGCTTCCATAATGGAATCTTTTCTTTGTTGGCGTTCTTCAATTAAACGCTGCCTGCGAGCTTCAAATTCAGCTTTTTTGGTAGCACGAAGCGAGTCTCTTTCAGCTTGACGCTTCGCCATCATTTCTTCACGTTCTGTTTTTTTTGCTTCAACAACTTTTTCGCGCTCTTCTTTCTTTTTCTCTATTGCTTGTTCTCTTTCGGTTACGGCTCCTTCTTCTTCAAGTGAAAGACTTTCGCGTTGTTCTATTTTACGCTTTTCTTTCTTATCCATAGCTTGCGTTCTTCTACCAGCACGCTCTATGCTTCTTAGCACTAAATCGCTTATATCGTTTCTTTTTGCAGCAAAAAGCATTACAACATCTGCGGATTTGTCAAAGATAAAATCATATTTTTTGTTTTCAGCTACTTCTTGAACAATGTTAAAAACCTGATCTTGAATTGGCTGAACCAATTGTCTTCTTTGAATCATCAAATCACCATTAGGTCCAAAACGATCCTGCTGGTATTGAAGCATTTCATCTTCCTTGATTTTTATTTCCTCTTCGCGCTCATCGATTAATTCTTTGGTCAAAAGAACTCTTTCGTTTGCGAGGTTCAATTTCATTTGGTCTATTTCCTTTTGTTTTTTCTCGATGTCCTGTTTCCAGCGTTTCACTTTACCTTCCAGTTGAATGGAAGCTTCTTTGTATTCAGGAACGCTTTCTAAGATATATTCCATGTCAATATATCCTATGCGAACGCCTCTTTGAGCTTCTGCCATGAAGGTGAAGCAAAAAAGGGCAATGGTAAAAAATAGTATGTTTTTTGTCTTCATATTTAGTTGGTTGTTGTTTAAGAAAATATCGTGCCGGTTTTTAAAATGACTGTCCTATTATAAAATGTGTTTCCCATCCATTCTTTTCGGTTCCGCCCAAAACTGGGTCAAATCCATACCCAAAATCAATACCTAAAAGCCCAAATGCGGGCATAAATATACGTAATCCTGCGCCAGCCGAACGTTTTAGTTCAAACGGATTGTAATTTTTGAAGCCATCATAAGAAGCTCCACCCTCAGCAAAAGCAAGTACATAGATGGATGCCATCTGCGCCAAAGTTACTGGATATCTAACCTCTAACGAAAATTTATTGTAAATCGTATTTCCGTCTGTATCTGATAACGATTGGCTGGGATAACCTCTCATTTGTATAACCTCACGACCATCCAAACTGTAGGCTCCTAAACCATCGCCACCTACAAAAAAGCGTTCAAATGGAGGAATTCCTCTGTCATTATTATAGGCACCCAAAAATCCAAATTCGGTATTGGTTCGAAGTACTAATTTATCAACCAATCTTGTGTACCAGGTTCCTTTAAATTTAATTTTGTAATACTCCAACCAATCAAAACGCTCTTGGTCTATTGCAGACCTTCTTATGTTGGCATCTACAATTTGTGCTGCGTTAGAGTTTGGATCGCTTATTATTTCTTCTTGTCGTGCTCTATCGTCTGCCAAAAATTTATAATCAACACCGTTAAATGCGGAATATGGTAAAGTCATTTTTGCAGTTAAACTAAATTCTGAACCTTGGGTTGGATAAATTGGGTTGGTAGCTGTATTGTTTCTACTTATACCTATAGTGTATGCAAGGTTGTTTGAATAACCATCTCCAAATGTAAACAACCCTGTGCTGTAATTATTTAGGTTATAATGTTGAAAACTAATAGCGTTGGACCACACAAAGTAGTCATCTGGCCAAGTTACTTTTTTTGCAAGTCCTATAGACCCACCTGTTATGGTGAAACTTCTAGACTTATCTGATTGCCTGTTATTGTAATCGTAATAATTCTGAATAGTATGTGAGAATGATGTGGATAACTGTACAGGCTTTTTGCCACCCAACCATGGTTCGGTAAGTGAAAGACTGTATGTTTGGTAGTAACCACTGGCTTGTGCTCTAAGCGATAATTTTTGCCCATCACCCATAGGCAAAGGTTTGTAAGCTTTTAAATTGAATAAGTTACGTAGTGAAAAATTATTGAAGGAAAGACCCAATGTACCTACAAAACCTCCACCGCCATAACCTCCTTGAAGCTCAATCTGGCTAGAACCTTTTTCAACCACGGAATATTCAAGATCTACAAGACCGTTGTTTTCATCTACTTTTTTAAAATTTGGAGTAAGTTGTTCAGGATCGAAGAACCCTAATTGACCTAATTCACGAATGGTACGAACTACATCACGTTTGCTATATTTTTGACCTGGACGAGTTCTTAATTCTCTATAAATTACATGGTCGTTGGTACGATCGTTTCCTATAACCGTTACATGGTCAAAGTAGAAAAGGCTGCGTTCCATAATTCGTATTTCAAAATCTATGGTGTCATTTCTAACTGCTACTTCTACAGGGTTTATACGTGCTGCAAGGTAACCGTTGTTTTGATACATGTTTGTAATGTCGTTAGCATCAGGTGCGGAATCGTCTTGTATACGCTCTTGAAGTAATACACCATTATAAACATCACCCTTTTTTACGCCTAGTACTTGGCGCAATTGGCTGTCGGTAAATACGCTATTACCAATAAATTTTATATCACCAAAGTAGTATTTATCACCTTCCTCTAAATTAATGTCTAAAGCTATATTCTTTTTGTCAAGAACTCTTAAGGTATCCGTTATAATCCTGGCGTCACGATATCCATTGGATTTATATTTTTTAAGAATAGACGCTCTATCTTCTTCAAAACCTTCTTCAGTAAATTTGGAACGTTTCCATACCCGTGCAAAGTTTTTACGCTTTGTTTTTTTCATAGTACGACACAATTTACCATCGGTAAATTGTGTGTTTCCTTCAAAATTTATTTCTTTAACCTTTACTCGCTTTCCTTTGTTTACGGTAATGGACATGTTCTTTGAAATTTCTACACCTGTAGAATCTTTGTGTGGAGTGATATTTATAATTACTTCAGTATTAAAGAAACCATCTTTTTTATACTTGTTAGTAATGTAATTCTTTGTGGTAACTAGTAAGTTTTCAGTAATTTTTGAACCAGGTTTAAGGTCATTGTCTTTTAAAATTTCCTTTTTCTTGGCTTTACGAATACCTTTTCCTTCAATTGTAACTTCGTGAATTTTCGGTAATTCTACTATATATAATTCAAGATCTGCATTATCACCTTCAATATTTGTAACATAAAATGCAATGTCACTAAATAGGTTTTGTTCCCATAGTTTTTTGGTTACTTGGCTAAGCTTTTCACCTGGAATGTAAATACGATCGCCTACTTTTAGACCTGTAAAAGCAATAACTGTTTGTTCGTTAAAGCTTTGAGCTCCCGAAACAGTGATGCTATTAATGGTATATTTTTTACCGCTGTCAAGTTCTTTTTGTTGCGCTTGGAGTGTAAAAACGGAAAGTATTGTAAATAATACTATACAATAAGATTTTCTGTATATGTGCAATAGGGAACTATTGTTTAAGTTGTTCACTTGTTTTTCCAAATCTTCTTTCTCTGTTTTGATAATTTAATATTGCTTTAACAAGATGGTTCTTTGTATAATCCGGCCAAAGTGTTTCAGTAAAATACAGTTCGGCATATGCTATTTGCCAAAGCAGGAAGTTACTGATGCGTTGTTCACCACTGGTGCGGATCAATAAGTCTACATCTGGTAAATTTTGCGTGTAAAGATGATTATTTATTACCGTTTCATCAATATCGTGCGGCGAAATTAGGTTATTTTTAACTTTAAGACTAATCTCTTTTATTGTTTTTATTATTTCTTCTCTTGATCCATAGCTTAATGCAAGCGTCAAGGTCATTCTTTTATGATGCTTTGTTTTGTCTATTACATCTAGCAATTCTTCATGTGCTTTTTTCGGTAACGTATCCAGATTTCCTATTGCATTTAGCTTTATATCGTTATCTATTAATGTTGAAATTTCTTTTTTTAGAGATGAAACAAGTAGTTTCATTAGTAGATCTACCTCTAATTTTGGGCGGTTCCAATTTTCTGTTGAAAAAGCATAAAGTGTTAAGTACGGAATTCCCATTTCTGCAGTGCCTTCCACAATTTCACGAACCGCTTTGCTGCCGTTTTCATGACCAATGGAGCGAAACAAACCCTTCTGTTTTGCCCAGCGACCATTACCGTCCATAATTATGGCTAGATGCTGGGGTAATTTGCTTTTGTCTATTTTATCTATTTGGTACATTGTTATTTTAAAAATTGCAGTAGCAGGGCAGTCTTCCGAAAGCAAAAGTAACAGTTATTCCGGTGAAGACATACCAATCGTCGTTATTAATATTACCAAATTGGGCATCCGGGCTCTGATTGCCTTTTTCATCAGGATTACTTCCGTCTAAATTATCTGTAAAAGTATAACGTGCTCCAATTTCAAAACCAACCATAGCACTTTGAGAAAATCTTATTTTGTAACCAATAACCATTGGTATTGCGAAGTCAATTTCGTTTTGAATATTTTCGTTATTTAAAATACCATTTCCTCTATCTAGGGTTCCAGAATCATTATATAAAAATGTTGTAAAACCAGTATAAAGATAAGGTGTGGAAACAACTTTTTGATTATGAACATTAAAATTCCAGAAATTAAATTCCAGACCTATGGATAATTCTTTTATTGAATTTTCAAAAGAATAACCACGTTGTTCTCTTCTGCTGTTATCGCTTTTTGAGTCATCACCTTTTATTTTTGTATACAAAAATGAGGCTCTAAAAGCATGTCTTGGGCTTCGGTTCCATTTAAAAATACCACCTAGCGCAAGTGAGTTTGGATTTATGTAATTGGTTTTACCAATGTCTCCAATATAGTTGGAGCCTCCTAGTATAGCACCTATTTCGTACGTCTGTGAATTTGCGCCAAAAACAGTGAAGAGTATTAATAATGCGGTTGCGAATTGCCTCATAAACTTTAAAAGTTTGCAAATATAACAATTAATTGACTTGATGGTAAGTCATTTCTGTTTGTCTTTGATGTTAAACAAAAATTGAAGGTTTTTATTGCTTAATTGCGTTTATCCTCGCCCCACAAAAGTTTTTTTCGTAGGGTTTTAATGAAACTATCATTGTGAAGTTGAAGCAGTTTAATTGTAAAAGGAGCTTTTTTGATAATTATTTGAGTTTCATTTTTTAAAGTCGCAATCCGAGAATCCATCGAAACTAAAAAATCATCTTCTCGTCCTGATACTTTCAATGAAATTATGCTAGAATCTGGTATTACTAAAGGTCGCGCGTTAATATTATGCGGTGCAATTGGAGTAAGCACTATGTTATTTGCTTGAGGGTCTATTATCGGTCCGCCACAACTTAGCGAATAACCAGTTGAGCCTGTAGGTGTAGCAATAATAAGTCCATCGGACCAATAAGATGTTAGATAGCTGTCGTTAACGAAAGTTTCAACTTTTATCATGGAAGTTGTGTTGCGTCTATTTACGGCAACTTCGTTTAGCGCATAATTTAATTGTAGTATTTCTTCGCTCTTCGGAGTTGTTTCAACCGTAAGCAAGCTTCTTTCTGAAATTGAATATTCGCCTTCCAATATTTGGTTCAGGCTTTCAGTCATTTCTTCTTTTTGAATGGTTGCAAGAAAACCAAGTCTTCCAGTATTTATACCAACAATAGGAATGCCCAAATCAGCTACAAAAGTTACAGCTTTTAAAATAGTTCCATCCCCGCCAATGCTAAAAAAGAGGTCGAAGCTTTTATCTAATTCAGTAAAAGTAGAAAAGCCAGAAAAGTTTTTCGTGATATCTTGATTTTGGTTTATGATGCCCAAAAAGTTAGCTTCAATGAGCACTTCAGCCTCATTTTTCTGAAGTGCATCAAGTAACATCTGAATATATATTTCAGAATTTTCATGATAAAATTGTCCGTAGATGCCTATTTTCATTAAAGTAAATTTAATCGATATATTTTTTAAATAGAAAAGAGAAAAGAAGTTTGAATTTAATCTTTTTTCTTTCCTCTATTTTCTTTTCTCTATGTGTTATATGTTAAGGTATTTGTCCAAATATTCAGAACGCTCCTTTAAATCTTCTACAAATTTGTCTTCTGCGTGCTGGCTTATTACATTATAATTATAGCGTCTAAAGGTTTGTACTATGCTATTCATTGCGGTATGCCCTACTTTTACGGTAAGCTGCACGGTGTCGTCTGTTAATTTTGAAATAAATAAACCAAAAATACGCGAACCATTAGATTCTACAATTTGGCATGCTTCACTAAACGAATAATCGAATATCCCTTTTTCAACCACAATAATTCCGCCTGTTTCATTCAAAAATGGGGTGTTATTAAAAAGACTCATAATATCACCCAATTCATAATAACCTAGATACTTGTTGTCGGGTCCCAATACAGGCATAACATTACTGTTATTTAAAGCAAAAGCTTCCAGAATATCTAGCCAGTTGGTATCTTCCAAAACATGAAAAGGTTCTAACGCATATTGAAAATCACTAAGTTGTTTATTATTATCAAAACAATAAGCATCATTTTCAGAAACACAACCTATATAATGACTGTCTTTGTGAACTGGCACGTGTGAATATGTAAGCTGATTAAATACCGTTTGCACATCTTTTATCTTAGCAGAAACATCAAACGGTTCAATATCGTTAATTATATAATTTAGGGTTTCCATTGCAAATTCATTTTTAATGCAAATTACTTAAAATAAAGATTCATTAACCTTATGAAGGTTTGTATTTTTGTTATAAATAATTCTCTTTTGTTTCCGAAGAAAGAAGTTAAGACAAGTGTTTTTTGAATTTTGAATTTTAAATCTTGAATTTTCCATGACAAAACTAAGCGTAAACATAAACAAAATAGCCACTTTGCGTAATGCACGCGGTGGAAATGTGCCAGATTTATTAAAAGTAGCAAAAGGCATTCAAGGGTTTGGAGCACAAGGAATCACAATCCATCCAAGACCAGACGAACGCCACATTCGGTATCAAGATGCGTACGATTTAAAGCCCATAGTTTCCACGGAATACAATATTGAAGGAAACCCGATGGACAATTTTACAAAAATGGTTTTAGAAATAAAACCTACGCAAGTTACACTGGTTCCAGATGCTGTGGATACAATAACTTCCAACGCTGGTTGGGATACGATAAAGCATAAAGAGTATTTAAAAGAAATTATTTCTGAATTTAAACGAAACGGAATCCGCACTTCAATTTTCGTAGATCCAACCTTAAAAATGATTGAAGGCGCCGCCGAAACTGGAACAGATAGAATAGAACTTTACACCGAAGAATTTGCAAAACAATATTCCTTAGGAAACAAAAAAGCTATAAAACCGTATACCGATTGTGCGGTTCTTGCAAACAATTTTAATATAGGTATAAACGCAGGTCACGATCTTTCTTTGGAAAACATTAAGTTTTTTAAGGAAAATATCCCGAATTTATTGGAAGTTAGCATTGGGCATGCGCTTGTTTATGAATCACTTTATGAAGGGTTGGAGAAGGTTATTTCAGAATATTTGAAGAAACTTGGTTAATCTATCCAAATAAAAAGTACACATTTAAGTACTTTTAATTATCTTTGTGTTATGGAAACAGTAAACTATACAGAATTTCGTTCAAACCTAAAGCATTGGTTTGATCGCGCGGTCAATGATTTGACTGATATCGTCATTAAGCGTAAAGGTGGAAAAGATTTGGTTTTGGTGTCTTTAGATGAATACAATTCATTAAAGGAAACGACCTATCTTTTAACGGGGAAAAATAGAGATATTCTTTTAAAATCTATTAAAGAACTGGAGTCTGGCGGAGGTGTTCAACACGATTTGATTGAACAATGAAATTAACTTGGTCTAAGGATGCTTGGGAAGATTATATATATTGGCAAAAAGTAGATAAAAAAAATACCAAGCGAATTAATGAATTAATCAAAAACACAATGCGAACACCCCTTGAAGGCATTGGCAAGCCAGAAGCACTAAAAGGTGATCTACAAGGTTATTGGTCCAGACGAATAACTTCTGAACATAGATTAGTTTATAAATATGAAAATGAAACATTGATGATTGCGGCTTGTCGCTATCATTATGGCAAATAGATTTTCTAAATAACTCCCAATTTTTTAAATGACATTACACTCCCAAATACTAGACTCCGGAAAACCCTTTGTAATCCTCCACGGTTTTCTAGGTATGAGCGACAACTGGAAAACCCTCGGCACACGTTGGGCAGAAGATGGCTATGAAGTTCATCTTTTAGACCAACGCAACCATGGCCGCAGTTTTCATAGCGATGAGTTCTCGTATAAAGTAATGGCGGAAGATTTAAAAATCTACTGCGAAGAGCACGATCTAAAAGAAATTATCTTACTCGGTCATTCTATGGGTGGCAAAGCTGCAATGCAATTCGCTGTTACTTATCCCGAAATGGTTTCAAAATTAATTGTGGCAGATATTGGCCCAAAAGCTTATCCACAGCATCATCAGGATATTTTGAAAGCGCTTTCAGCTTTAGATTTTTCAACAATAAAGTCTCGAGGTGAGGCAGAAGATATCCTTTCGGAATATATAAAAGATAACGGCACAAGATTATTTCTTCTTAAAAATCTATACCGAAAAAGTAAAGATGAATTGGCGTTGCGGATAAACTTGCCAGTACTTTCAGAAAAAATAGAAGAGGTGGGGAAACCACTTCATGAAAATGCTGTTTTTGATGGTGACACGCTTTTTCTGGGAGGCGAAAAAAGCGGCTATATTGAACCTATGGACGAAATATTGATAAAAAAACACTTCCCAAAAGCAAAGGTAAGAACAGTTTCAAACGCTGGTCATTGGCTACACGCCGAAAATCCTGACGAATTTTATGATAATGTTATGAATTTTTTATAATATTGTAATAGAATTTCTTATGCATGCATAAGAAATTATTAAAAAGAATTATTTATTCTTAATCCTCAGAAATTAACTCTAAAGAAATAACAATTATGAAGAAAGTATTAGTACTTGCCGTTTTTGCACTCGCAACCGCGGTTACTTATGCGGGCGGTTACCGTGTAAGTTTACAAGGTAATAAGTCGTTGGCGATGGGTCATGCGGGCGTTGCCGTAGTTAATAGTAGCGAATCTGTGTTTTTTAATCCAGCCGGATTGGTTTATTTAGAAGATAAATTTAATATTACAGTTGGTGCTAGTGGTGTTTTTTCAAGCATTGCGTACCAAGATCCTGAAACTGGTGCAAATGCACGCACGGAGAGCCCAGTAGGCACACCACTCTATTTATATGCTTCTTACAAAGCAACAGATTGGTTAGCTTTTGGTCTTGGGGTTTACACGCCTTATGGAAGTGAAGTAAAGTATGAAGACGATTGGGTAGGGTCTCATTTGGTGAACAATATAGATTTAAAAGCAATCTATATTCAACCAACCGTTTCATTTAAAATAAACGATAAGTTGAGTTTTGGTGGTGGACCAATATATGCAACAGGTTCTGTAAACTTTAACAGAAACTTAAGCCGCTCACTTTCGGATCTTGATGGTAATCGCACTAATGTTACTATTGACGCTACTGGCGTAACTAGTTGGGGATGGGTTGCAAGTGCAATGTTTAATCCTACTGATAAGCTTCATATAGGTGCAACATATCGTTCAGAAATTATTCTAGATGCTGAAGATGGAACTGCAGAATTTGAAAATGTTCCAAACTCTCCATTAACACCTTTTAAAAACACTCCTATTAAAGCTTCTTTACCTTTGCCGGCTGAAATGACAGTAGGTATGTCTTACGATTTCTGTGAGAGTTTAACAGTTGCATTCGACTATAACCGTACTTTTTGGGATGTATATGAATCATTGGATATTGATTTCGCAAATGAAGCAATTCCAGATTCAAAAAATGCGCGTAACTATAAGAACTCCTCAATTTACCGTTTTGGGATGCAATACGATGCTACAAAAATGTTCACTTTAAGAGCAGGATATTATTTTGATGAATCTCCAGTTCAAGCTGGCTATTTTGCGCCAGAAACACCTCGTAACGATAGTAATAACTTTACTGCCGGTCTTACAGTAAACATTGGTGAGCATTTGCAAATAGATGCATCGTTCCTTTATTCACACTTTAAAGAAATAAATGCTTCGTATGATTACTATAAGGAACAGGAACAACCTACAACTTTTGGTGGAACATACAAAACCAACGCATTCGTGCCAGGATTAGGGCTTACTTATAAATTATAATTTGAAAAAATTCAGAAAAAATGAAAAACATACTAAAATATACATTCGCACTTTTGGCAGTAAGCCTTGTAAGTTGCGATCCAGAATTTGAAAACCCTATAGAAGATACAGGTTTTTACAGCAGTGGAACAGCAGACCTTTCAAAATACGTTGCTGTTGGTAACTCATTGACTGCGGGTTATGCCAGTGGAGCTCTATATATTACAGGTCAAGAAAATAGCTACCCAAACATTATGGCAGAGCAATTTGCACATGCTGGCGGTGGTGAATTCACACAACCATTAATGAGTGATAATTTTGGCGGGTTGCTTTTAGGTGGTGCACCTTTGGAGGCCTTTCCAAACAGATTTGTTTTAGCAGTTGATGCTAACGGAAATCCAGGCCCAGTTCGTTTGGTTGGAACTCCTACTACAGATATTGCTAATAAATTGACAGGCTCATTTAATAATATGGGTGTTCCAGGCGCAAAAGTCTATCATTTAGGTGTTCAAGGCTACGGAAATATTGCAGGTGTGCCATCTGGAGCTGCAAATCCATATTTTGTACGTTTCGCAAGTAGCGAAAGCGCAACAGTTATAGGTGATGCTGCCGCACAAAACGGAACTTTCTTTAGTCTTTGGATTGGAAATAACGACATTTTAGGTTACGCAACATCTGGTGGATCGGGAGTAGATCAAACCGGAAACTTTGATCCATCAACTTACGGTGGCAATGATATAACAGATCCAAATGTTTTTGCATCGGCTTACAATGCACAAGTAGAAGCAATGATAACTAATGAAGCAAAAGGAGTTTTAGTAAATATTCCTGAAGTAACTTCAATTCCCTATTTTACAACAGTTCCTACTAATGCTATTCCTTTAGATGCAGCAACTGCTGGAGGTTTGAATGCACAATTTGGGGCTTATAACACACAAATTCTTCCAGGGCTTGTAGGGGCTGGTGTTTTAACTCCAGAAGAAGCTGCTTTGCGAACATTAAATTTTCAAGCAGGACAAAATTTTCCTATAATGACAGATGACGACCTTACTGATGTTACAGCAGTAATCCAAGGGCCTCCGTTCAATTTGCCTGCGCCAGTGGCAGCACTTTTTGGTCAATTACGCCAAGTAAATGCGAATGACCTTATTGTTTTAACGGCATCTTCAATTTTAGGAACAACACCAGATCCAAGCAATCCAACAGGAGTGATTGGGGTAAGTATTCCATTAACAGATCAATTTGTATTGGCAGCTTCTGAACAAGCGCGTATTACCGTTGCAAGTAATGCATACAATGCAACAATCCAGTCGCTTGCAGGAGCAAAAGGCTTAGCCTTTGCGGACGCTAAAACAGCTTTGTCTAGAGTTGCAAATGGAGGAATTGCTTATAATGGCGGGGTTTTAACTTCGCAATTTGTAACAGGTGGTGCATTCTCTTTAGATGGTGTTCACCCAACACCAAGAGGATATGCATATACTGCAAACTTAATTATTCAAGCAATAAACACTACGTATAATGCAACCATCCCAACGGTTGATATTGGTAATTATGCAACTGTTACGCTTACAAACAATTAAAAAATAGATTTTTTCATATCAAGACCGCTCTCTTTTGGGAGCGGTTTTTTTTACTAATCTAACATCTATAAAAATGAAACTCCTAATTAGACTATTACTCACCGCTTTAGCAGTTGTTCTTTTGTCTAAAATTCTTTCTGGAGTTGCTGTTGAAGGGTATGGCTCTGCAATTATGGTTGCAGTCGTTATTGCTTTATTACGTCTAATTGTGAAACCAATATTAGTGATTTTGACCCTGCCTATAACCATTGTTACTTTTGGGCTTTTCCTTTTAATTATAAATGCTATCATAATTTTAATGGCAAATTATTTTGTTTCTGGTTTTGAAGTTACGACAATATGGTGGGCGTTGCTTTTCAGTCTATTACTTTCGCTTTTTCAATCAATACTATTTTCACTTTTACCGGAAGATAAATAATTTAGATGAACAACAATTTCTAAATGTTTGTTGATTTTTGTAAAAAACCGTACTTTTGCAACCCGAAATTCAGAAGAGAAAAGAATGAATATTACAAAAAAAGACATTGATGCCTTGAACGCCGTACTTACGGTAGAAGTTTCAAAAGAAGATTATTCAAGTAGCGTAGAAAAAGTTTTGAATAATTATAAAAAAACCGCTAACATCCCAGGTTTTAGAAAAGGACAAATTCCTATGGGAATGGTTAAAAAACAATACGGTAAAGCTGTTTTGGTTGAAGAAGTAAACAAAGTTTTACAAGGTGCACTTCATAAATACCTTACAGAAGAAAAGTTGGATATTCTTGGTAATCCGCTTCCAAAGAACGAAGGAGCTATTAATTGGGATTCCGATGATTATAAATTTGAATTTGAACTTGGTTTAGCGCCACAATTCAACGTAGATGTTAAAGCAAAAGAAGTGCTGCAATATAAAATTATTGCAGACGATGAAATGCTGAACAATCAAGTGAAGACCATCCGTAAACAATACGGAAAGTTAATTTCGAAAAAAGAAGTTGAAAAAGGTGACGAGTTCACAGGAACTTTTACCTCAACGGAAAAAGAAATTGAAAAGAAAACGACACTTTCTACAGAAGATATTGCTGGCAAAAAGCAACTTGACAGTCTAATGGGCGCAAAAGTTGGCGATACCATTACCTTGAAAACAAAAGGAATGTTTGCTGATGATCACGACAATCAAAAATTCTTAGGTGTTGATCAAGACGATGCTCACGGTTTAGATATTGAGGTTTCTTTCAATATAGAAGAAGTGAATAAACGTGAAATGGCTGACCTTAACCAAGAATTATTCGACAAACTTTTTGGTGAAGCAAAAGTTACTTCAGAAAAAGAATTGAAAGAAAAAATTAAGGAAGATGCAGAAGGACAATTTGCACAACAAAGCGATCAAAAATTATTGAATGATGTTGTAAATTCATTGATTGAAAATACAAAATTTGATCTCCCAAAAGAATTTTTACAACGTTGGATTGCAATGAGCGGCGAAAAAAGACTTTCAGAAGAAGATGCAAAAGCAGAATATGAAAGAAGTGAAAGAGGTCTTCGTTATCAATTAATAGAAGGAAAACTTCGTACAGAAAATAAGCTACAAGTTACTTTTGAAGAGTTGAAAGATTATTCAAAAAGTATGATAAAAGTGCAAATGGCGCAGTTTGGCCAGATGAACTCAACTGAAGAAGAGTTAGAGTCTATCGCCGCGCGTATTCTTTCAAACAAAGAAGAAGTAGAGCGTTTAAGTGAACAATTAAATTCAACTAAATTGCTAAATTTCTTTAAGGAAAACGCAAAATTGAAGACCAAAAAAATCACTTACGATAAATTCATTAAAGAAGCCTACGCATAATTCAGCGAAGAAATAGTTATCTTTAGGCGTTGAATTTGTAAAATTTAACGCCTTTTTAATTCCTGCCCTTCGACAAGAGCTCAGGATAAATTGAGGCAGAAGTCTCGCGAAGCTTTATGAATAGCTTCTTATCAAAAAAAATACGAACAAACATTTATGGACTACAGTAACGAATTTAGAAAATTTGCTATAAAAGATCAAGGGATAAATAATATGTATTATGATAAAATCATAAGCAGCATGAATCCAACAAACTTGACACCAAATATTATTGAAGAACGCCAAATGAACGCCGTGGCAATGGATGTTTTTTCGCGTTTAATGATGGACAGGATTATTTTCTTAGGTACAGGAATTAACGATCAAGTTGCAAACATTGTACAAGCACAATTATTGTTTTTGGCAAGTACCGATGCGGCTCGCGATATTCAAATATACATTAACTCTCCCGGTGGAAGCGTTTACGCAGGCTTAGGGATTTACGATACCATGCAATTTATAAAACCAGACGTTGCAACAATTTGTACTGGAATGGCAGCATCTATGGCGGCCGTACTTTTATGCGCTGGCGAAAAAGGAAAACGCAGTGGTTTAACCCACTCACGCGTTATGATCCACCAGCCTTTAGGTGGTGCGCAAGGTCAAGCAAGTGATATTGAAATTACCGCAAGAGAAATTATTACGTTGAAAGAAGAGCTTTACACTATAATAGCAAAGCATTCTGGACAGAGCTACGATAAGGTTTATAACGATAGCGACCGTGATTATTGGATGAAAGCAGACAAAGCGTTGGAATACGGAATGATCGATGAAATATTAAAGTGAAACTAAAAAAATAGATTTTTGAAAAAAGATAATATGTCGAAAGAAGATTTAGAATGTTCTTTTTGCGGGCGTAAAAAGTCGGAGACTAACTTGCTCATCGCAGGATTGGATGCCCACATATGCGATCGTTGTATTGAGCAGGCTCACGGAATCGTAGTTGAAGAAGCCTTACATTCTAGCAATCCAGAACTGTCCAGTGATTTAATGCTGAAGAAGCCAAAATTGATAAAAGCATTTTTGGATGAATACGTAATTGGACAAGATTTCACTAAAAAGGTAATGTCTGTGGCGGTTTATAATCACTATAAGAGATTGCTGCAGCCAAAAAGCGACGACGATATTGAAATACAAAAAAGTAATATTATAATCGTTGGTCAAACGGGAACAGGTAAAACATTGATAGCAAAGACAATTGCGAAAATGTTAAACGTGCCTTTAGCAATCGTAGATGCAACGGTTTTAACTGAAGCTGGTTATGTAGGTGAAGATGTAGAAAGTATTTTAACACGTTTGTTACAAGCCGCAGATTACAACCTAGAAAAAGCCGAAAACGGAATTGTTTTTATTGATGAAATTGATAAAATAGCCCGTAAAAGTGATAATCCTTCCATAACCCGTGATGTAAGTGGCGAAGGCGTTCAGCAAGCATTACTAAAACTTTTGGAAGGAACAACCGTAAACGTTCCGCCAAAAGGAGGAAGAAAACATCCCGATCAAAAATTTATAGAAGTAAATACTGAAAATATCCTTTTCATAGCCGGTGGTGCTTTTGATGGTATTGAACGTCATATTTCAAAACGATTAAATATGCAAGCCGTTGGTTTTACTGCTTCGGTAAAAGAAAACCAAATGGAGAAAGATAATATGCTGCGTTATATTATTCCGAAGGATTTAAAGGATTTCGGATTGATTCCTGAAATAATTGGTCGTCTTCCGGTATTGACTTATATGAATCCGTTGGATAAAGAAACGCTACGAGCAATTCTTACAGAACCTAAAAATGCCATCATAAAACAGTACAAAAAACTGTTTGAAATGGACGGAATAGAGTTTATGATTACTGAAGAAGCGTTAGATTTTATAGTAGAAAAGGCAATTGAGTATAAACTTGGCGCACGTGGGCTTCGTTCTTTATGCGAAGCGGTATTAACAGACGCAATGTATGAACTACCTGGAACGGATGATAAATTCCTTCAAGTAACCGAAGAATACGTTGAAGAAAAACTGAACAAGTCAACAATAAAAAAGTTGAAAGCAGTTTCTTAAAGCCAAAGCATTTAAAAAAGACAAAACCTCGGAAATTTCCGAGGTTTTGTCTTTTTAGAGTACAGATTATTTATTCAAGATAAGTAGTTCTTCAAGGAAATTACGTGCATTGGAGAGTCTTGGAATTTTATGCTGGCCACCCAACTTATTTTTTTCCTTCAACCAATCATAAAAGAGTTTTCCCCGAGCGTGATGGATTTTTGGGGCATTTAAAGTAGTGTTATTGAAGCGTTTGGATTCATAATCGCTATTAACTTCTTGCAATGCTGTATCTAAAATTTGTGTAAAAACATTTAGGTCTTGTGGTGGCGACTTAAATTCGATTATCCATTCGTGCGCACCTTTTTCCTTTCCTTCCATAAAAATTGGAGCGGCTGTGTAATCTACAATTTCAGCATTTGTGATTTGTGAAGCCTTTCGTAGTGCAGCTTCAGCATTTTCAATTATAAGTTCTTCGCCAAAAACGTTAATGTGGTGTTTTGTCCTGCCAGTAACTTTTATTCTGAAAGGACTTATAGATGTGAAACGAACAGTGTCACCAATTTTATAACGCCAAAGCCCTGAATTTGTAGTAATGATAACTGCGTAATTTTCACCTTCCTCCACTTCGCTCAGCGGAATTACCTTTTCTTCGGAAGTATCATAACTATCCATTGGAATAAATTCATAAAAAATTCCATAATCTAACATCAATAGTAATTCTTTGTTTTCATTACGATCCTGAATGGCGAAAAATCCTTCCGAAGCATTGTAAATTTCATAATATCTGAAATCACTTTTCGGCAATAGCTTATTGTATTGATCTATATAAGGATCGAAGTTTACACCACCGTGAAAGTAAACTTCCAAATTCGGCCAAACTTCAAAAAGGTTACCTTTGCCAGTGGTTTCCATTACATTATTCAGCAAAACCAACATCCACGAAGGTACACCGGCAAGACTAGTTACGTTTTCTTTAATGGTTTCATTTACAATTGATTGCATTTTTGTTTCCCAATCGCCCATGAGTGAAATCTCGTTACTAGGTGTGCTACTATATTCTGCCCAAAATGGCATATTATCTATTAAAATAGCAGAAAGATCGCCAAAAACAGTACCATTCTCTTCATACAATTGTTTACTGCCTCCAAGACGCAAACTTTTTCCTAAAAACAATTGTGCATTTGGATTGTTATTGAGGTACATACATAGCAAATCTTTACTGGCTGCATAATGGCAATGTTCTAAAGAATCATTTGTAACAGGTATAAATTTGCTTTTTGCATTCGTAGTACCACTAGATTTTGCAAACCATTTTATGGGAGTAGGCCAAAAAATATTACTTTCACCGCGGCGGGCGCGTTCAATACGAGCTTCGTTTTCTTCGTAGGTTGTTATTGGAATTCTTTCTGCAAATTCGCGATAGGTTTTAATAGTAGAAAAGTCATATTGCCGTCCTATTTCAGTACCCTTCGCTTTTTGAAGCAAGTTAAAAAGTAATTCTTCCTGAACCTCAATAGGATACTTTAAAAAAAGGTCTATTTGATGAAAGCGTTTTTTCAAAAACCACGAAGCAATGGAATTTACAATGGGGATTGGCATATTTTTTCTACTATCTTTATGCTATAAAAATAACCATTTTATAATTACGAGTTTTACTTTTTTGGAAGAGATGTTTCAAGAGTCTTTCTTCTGAAAAGTATTCGTCATAAATATTTTTAAATAAATGACTTACGAAGGAGTACTAAAAAAAATGCAAACCGAAAATGGTTCGCCCATTCAATATTATCTCGTTTTTGAGAACGATTTTTTGAATATGAATCAGCTATTAGACAAAAAAGTTTTGATCAATTTTCTACATTTTCAATGTTTAAATTGCTCACTTCAGAAGAAAATTTACCGTCAAGGGTATTGTTATGATTGTTTTTTTGAAATCCCCCAAGCGGCAGATTGGATAATTAATCCAGAAAAAAGCAAAGCACATTTGGGTATTGAAGATCGAGATCTTGCGTATGAAGAAAAAGTGCAACTGCAGCCACACATTGTTTATCTCGCAAATAGCAGTAGCGTAAAAGTGGGGGTAACCCGAAAAGCGCAAATCCCAACTAGGTGGATAGATCAAGGTGCTCACGAAGCTATTGAGATCGTTGAAGTGCCAAATCGTTATCTTGCTGGAATTACTGAAGTTGCACTAAAAGATTACGTAAGCGATAAAACAAATTGGAGAACGATGCTTAAAAATGACATTAAAGATGAAAATTTAATTGAATGGCGAAATAAGCTGAAACAATATATTCCAGATGAAGCAGCCGAATATTATTTAGAGAATAACTCAGAAACCAACCTGCAATTTCCAGTGCTGAAATATCCCGAAAAGCCAAAATCTCTCAATCTTAAAAAAACTCCTTTTTATGAAGGAATTTTAAAAGGAATAAAAGGACAATACCTTATTTTTGACGACGACACCGTATTTAATATTCGTAGTAATGAAGGCTACGTGGTTTCAATTAGTGTTAACTAAAAACAGGGCAAACAATCAAACCTTTACAAAATATTTACTTATCGTTGGGTACCAATATGGGCAACCGCTTTGAAAATCTTCAAAATGCGGTCGATTTTTTGTTTGAAAAAGTTGGTTCCATTCTAAAAATATCTTCAATTTATGAAACCCCAGCATTGGGTTTTGAAGGCGAACCTTTTTTGAATTGTGCCGTTTGCTTGCAAACAGATATGAAGCCTTTAAAAGTATTGAAAACAATTTTAGAGATTGAAAAAACAATGGGGCGTGAACGAAATACTTCAAAAACCTATGCGTCTCGACCTATAGATATTGATATACTTTTTATAGATGATTTAATAATTGAAACTGAAAAACTAATCGTTCCTCATCCCGAAATGGAGAAAAGAAAATTTGTTTTGCAACCATTGGCAGAATTGAATTTACAGTTAATTCATCCTATTTCAAAAAAAAACATAATAAAACTTCTTGCAGAAACTGAAGACCAAAGCGTACTTCAAAAACGATCAAAATGGTTAAGTAATCCAATGAAGGATTATACAATTTCACAATACAATTATATTGCTATTGAAGGAAATATTGGTGCCGGAAAAACAAGTCTTGCAACAAAAATTGCAGTAGATTTTAATGCGAAATTAATTTTAGAACGTTTTAAAGACAATCCATTTCTCCCAAAATTTTATGAAGATGCCGTTCGCTACGCCTTCCCTTTAGAAATGTCATTTTTAGCAGACCGTTATCAGCAATTGGTAGACGATATCACACAATTAGATCTTTTTAAAGAATCTGTAATTGCAGATTATGATGTAAATAAATCATTGATTTTTGCCGGTATTACCTTGCCGGAAGAAGAGTATTCGCTTTATAAAAAGCTTTTTCAGATGATGCACAAAGAACTTCCAAAACCCGATGTTTATATTTATTTATACCAAAATACGGAACGGCTTTTGGAAAATATAAAAAAACGAGGGCGTAAGTACGAGCAAAGCATTCAGGCGGAATATCTTCAAAAATTGAATACTGGTTATTTAGAATTCATAAAAAATCAACATTCCGAAAACATAAAAATCATTGATATTTCTGAAATAGATTTTATGAAAAACCGAGCAGATTATTTAAAAATCCTTAAAGAAATAATTTCCTAAAAAATTAATTTTTGAGAGTAAAGGTTGACAATATGTAAAACTGAATATTGCTATTGTAAAATTATTTTATGCTTATCCGTAAGGTTCCCCAAGATAATTCCATCTATGTGATACAG
>CAZFUX010000011.1:0-22799 GCA_964522085.1 uncultured Aequorivita sp. | reverse complement strand
CAAGAGCACTCGATAGTATTGGTTAGAGGTGGAAGGGTAAAAGATTTGCCAGGAGTTAGGTATCACATTGTTCGTGGAGCATTAGACACCGCAGGTGTTGCAGGCCGCACACAACGTAGATCTAAGTACGGAGCAAAACGCCCTAAAAAGTAGAAACGCAATGCTTGCGTTTTAAGAAAAATGAAAACGGGTTAAGGGTTAATTTTTGAAATTAACTTTTACCACAAACAAAAACAACAAATGAGAAAAAGAGCAGCCAAAAAAAGACCTCTTTTGCCAGATCCAAGGTTTAACGACCAATTGGTTACACGTTTTGTAAACAACATGATGTGGGATGGTAAAAAGAGTGTGGCTTTCAAAGTTTTCTATGATGCTATTGACATTGTAGATGAAAAGAAAACAGACGACGAAAAAACTGCGCTAGAGCTTTGGAAAGAAGCACTGTCTAATGTTATGCCTCACGTAGAGGTTCGTAGTCGTAGAGTTGGTGGGGCAACCTTCCAAATACCTATGCAGATTCGTCCAGACCGTAAAATTGCAACTGCAATGAAATGGTTAATTACCTATTCAAGAAAAAGAAACGAGAAATCTATGGCAGCAAAACTTGCTGGTGAGATTCTTGCTGCTGCCAAAGAAGAAGGCGCTGCAGTAAAGAAGCGTTTAGATACTCACAAAATGGCAGAAGCTAACAAAGCATTCTCACATTTCAGATTCTAAAAAATGGCACAAAGAGATTTAAAATACACAAGAAATATTGGAATTGCTGCGCATATTGATGCTGGTAAAACCACAACTACAGAGCGTATCCTTTTTTATACAGGGGTAAGCCATAAAATTGGTGAGGTTCATGATGGGGCTGCAACCATGGACTGGATGGAGCAAGAACAGGAGCGTGGTATTACCATTACTTCTGCTGCTACAACTTGTACTTGGAAGTTTCCTATGGAAAACACTGAGGTTACTTCTGACACAAAAGATTATAACTTCAATATTATCGATACTCCTGGTCACGTGGATTTTACCGTAGAGGTAAACCGTTCGCTAAGAGTGCTTGATGGTTTGGTATTCCTTTTTAGTGCAGTAGATGGTGTTGAGCCACAATCTGAAACTAACTGGAGACTTGCTGACAACTATAAGGTGCCGCGTATTGGGTTCGTTAACAAAATGGATCGTCAAGGTGCTAACTTTATGGAAGTTTGCCAACAAGTTAAAGATATGTTGGGCAGTAATGCTGTTCCAATTGTTTTGAACATTGGTGATGAAGAAAACTTTAAAGGTATTGTAGATCTTGTGAAAAACCGTGCCGTAGTTTGGCATGATGATTCATTCGGGGCAACTTTTGATGTTATTGATATTCCAGAAGAATTAAAAGCTGAAGCAAAAATTTTACGTGGTAAACTTATTGAAGAAGTTGCTGCTTATGATGAAAATTTGCTTGAAAAATATATGGAAGATGAAGATTCTATAACTGAAGATGAGGTGCACGCTGCGCTTCGTGCTGCTGTTATGGATATGAGTATCATTCCAATGGTATGTGGGTCTTCATTTAAAAATAAAGGTGTTCAGTTTCTTTTAGATGCTGTTTGTCGTTATTTACCAGCACCAACAGATAAAGAAGGTATTGTTGGTATAAATCCAGATACTGAAAAAGAAGAAATTCGTAAGCCAGATGTTGCTGCTCCATTTGCGGCATTAGCATTTAAGATTGCTACAGATCCTTTTGTAGGTCGTTTAGCATTCTTCCGTGTGTATTCTGGTCGTTTAGATGCGGGTTCATACATCTTGAATAACCGTTCGGGTAAAAAAGAACGTATCTCTCGTATCTACCAAATGCACTCCAACAAACAAAACGCTATCGATTTTATTGAAGCTGGAGATATTGGAGCGGCAGTTGGGTTTAAGGATATTAAGACTGGTGATACAATGAGTGATTTAGATTATCCAATTGTATTAGAGTCTATGGACTTTCCAGATCCAGTAATTGGAATCGCGGTAGAGCCTAAGACAAAAGTAGATGTTGATAAACTTGGTATGGCTTTGTCAAAGCTTGCTGAAGAAGATCCAACATTTCAGGTTCGTACAGACGAAGCTTCTGGGCAAACAATTATTTCTGGAATGGGTGAGCTTCACTTAGATATTATTGTAGATAGATTACGTCGCGAATTTAAGGTGGAGGTTAATCAAGGTGAGCCTCAGGTTGAATATAAAGAAGCCGTTACAAAAACTGCCAATCACAGAGAGATTTACAAAAAGCAATCTGGTGGTCGTGGTAAATTTGCCGATATCGTATTTACATTAGGTCCAGTAGATGAGGAAGATGCTAAAGAAGGACTTGTGTTTGTTAATGCTGTTAAAGGTGGTAACGTTCCTAAAGAATTTATTCCTTCAGTAGAAAAAGGATTTAAACAAGCAATGGTTAATGGTCCACTTGCAGGTTTTGAAGTTGATGGTATGAAAGTAACTTTAAAAGACGGATCTTTCCACCCAGTGGATTCAGATGCATTATCTTTTGAATTGGCTGCAAAAATTGGTTTCAAAGAAGTTGCAAGAAAAGCTGGTGCTGTAATTATGGAGCCTATTATGAAGATTGAGGTAATTACACCTGAAGAAAACATGGGTGATATTGTTGGCGATCTTAACCGTCGCCGTGGAACCATTACTAATATGGGTGACCGTGCAGGCGCAAAAGTAATAAAAGGTGAAGTGCCGCTTTCTGAAATGTTTGGTTATGTAACTACATTAAGAACATTATCTTCAGGTCGTGCAACTTCAACTATGGAATTTTCACATTATGCTCAAACACCTTCAAGTATTTCTGAAGATGTAATAGCAAAAGCAAGAGGAACCGCTAACGATTAATAATTTCAGCAATGAGTCAAAAAATAAGAATTAAACTAAAATCTTACGATCACAACTTGGTGGATAAATCTGCTGAAAAAATCGTTAAGACTGTAAAGAGTACTGGAGCTGTAGTTACAGGACCAATTCCTTTACCAACACACAAAAAAATCTTTACAGTATTACGTTCTCCGCACGTTAATAAGAAGAGTAGAGAGCAATTCCAACTGAGTTCTTACAAAAGACTTTTGGATATCTACAGTTCTTCTTCAAAAACAATTGATGCTCTAATGAAATTAGAGTTGCCGAGTGGAGTAGAAGTAGAGATTAAGGTATAGTGTAATTATGAATTCAGAATTCTGAATTTTTAATTGAAGAAAATGTCCCGAGCTTGTTAGCAAAGGAAAAACGGTAAACAAAGTAACATTCGGGATCGAATTTATTTTGATCCCGAATGTTTTTGAATGGAATTTTAAATAAGTAATAATCAATAAATAATTAAATATGTCTGGGTTAATTGGAAGAAAGATAGGGATGACCAGCATCTTTGACGAGAATGGAAAAAATATTCCGTGTACCGTTATAGAAGCGGGGCCCTGTGTTGTCACCCAAGTCAGAACCATAGAGGTTGACGGGTACAATGCTCTTCAACTTGGTTTCGATGACAAGAAGACTGTAACTAAAGCTGCCGAAGGGCACGCCAAAAAAGCAGGAACCGTTGCAAAACGCAAAGTTGTTGAATTCAAGGGATTTGAAGAAAATTACAAATTAGGTGACACAATTACTGTGGAACATTTTATTGAAGGAGAATTCGTGGATATCGCGGGTACATCTAAAGGTAAGGGTTTCCAAGGGGTTGTAAAACGTCACGGTTTTGCGGGTGTTGGTCAAGCCACACACGGTCAGCACAACCGTTTACGTGCACCAGGTTCTATTGGGGCTGCATCTTATCCTGCGAGAGTATTCAAAGGAATGAGAATGGCGGGTCAAATGGGGAACGAAAGAGTAAAAGTTGAAAATTTAAGAGTTTTAAAAGTAGTTCCAGAAAAGAATCTACTTGTGGTTAAAGGAGCAGTTCCTGGCCATAAAAACGCTTATGTAATGATCGAGAAATAATGAAGGTAGCTGTATTAGACATAAACGGAAAAGACACAGGTCGGAAAGTTGAACTTTCTGCAGATGTGTTCGGAATAGAGCCTAACAATCACGCGGTTTATCTTGATGTGAAACAATATCTTGCCAATCAAAGGCAAGGAACTCACAAAGCAAAAGAACGTGCTGAGATATCTGGTTCTACTAGAAAGATAAAGAAACAAAAAGGAACTGGTACCGCCCGTGCGGGTAGCATCAAGTCTGGTGTGTTTAAAGGTGGTGGTAGAATGTTTGGACCTCGTCCACGTAGCTACTCTTTTAAATTGAACAAGAACCTAAAGCGTTTGGCGCGTAAATCTGCCCTAACGATGAAGGCAGATGACAAAGCAATATTTGTACTAGAAGACCTTAGTTTTGATGCTCCAAAAACCAAAAATTTTACTGCGGTTTTAAAGAGTTTAGGACTTAATGACAAAAAATCTTTGTTTGTGTTGGGAGACTTAAATAATAATGTATATTTGTCCTCTCGCAATTTGAAAGGTACTGAAGTTATAAACAGCTCAAATTTAAGTACTTATAAGATTATGAATGCAAACAGTCTAGTGCTGTTTGAAGGTTCTTTGGAAGGAATTGAAACAAACTTAAGTAAATAGAAACAGGATGAACATCTTAATAAAACCTATAATTACGGAAAAAGCTACCAAAGCTGCTGAAAACAAAAACGTTTTCACCTTTGAAGTTCACCCGAAGGCGAATAAGGTAGAAATCAAAAAAGCGGTAGAAGCTGCTTATGGTATTTCTGTTGAAAAAGTTCGCACAATGAATGTCCGCCCTAATAGGAAGGCCCGTTATACAAAAACAGGTGTCCAAACTGGTAAAACGAATGCAATTAAAAAAGCAGTCGTACAGGTAGCGGAAGGTGATACAATAGATTTTTACAGTAACATCTAAGGTAACTTAAATTTAATTAGATAAAAATGTCAGTAAGAAAATTAAAACCTATCACCCCAGGTCAGCGTTTTAGAGTTGTAAATGGTTTCGATGCCATTACAACTGATAAGCCGGAGAAGTCTTTACTCGCTCCGAACAATCGATCTGGTGGTCGAAATAGTACAGGTAAAATGACGATGCGCTACATAGGTGGTGGTCATAAAAAGAAATATCGGATTATCGATTTTAAACGTGACAAAGCAGGAGTTCCTGCTACTGTTGCAAGTATTCAATACGATCCAAACCGTACTGCATTTATCGCGCTTTTAAACTATCAAGATGGTGAAAAGCGATATGTAATTGCACAAAACGGACTACAAGTTGGGCAAAACATCCTTTCTGGTGAAGCAGTAGCTCCCGAGATTGGTAATGCAATGCAGCTTTCTTCTATCCCATTAGGTACTATCATTTCTTGCATCGAGCTTCGCTCTGGTCAAGGAGCAATTATGGCTCGTAGTGCTGGTGCTTTCGCACAGCTTATGGCTCGTGATGGTAAATACGCTACTGTTAAACTTCCTTCAGGTGAAACTAGATTGATCTTGGTAAACTGTATGGCTACCATAGGCGCTGTATCAAACAGTGATCATCAATTATTAGTATCTGGTAAAGCTGGTAGAAGTAGATGGTTAGGTAGAAGACCACGTACAAGGCCAGTAGTGATGAACCCTGTTGATCACCCAATGGGTGGTGGTGAAGGTAAATCTTCAGGAGGTCATCCACGTTCAAGAAACGGTATACCTGCAAAAGGTTTCAGAACCCGTACTAAAACGAAAGCAAGTAATAAATATATCTTAGAACGAAGAAAGAAATAAGTTATGGCAAGATCGTTAAAAAAAGGACCATTCGTTCATTATAAACTAGACAAGAAAGTTCAGCAAAATATTGATGATAACAAGAAAACCGTAATCAAGACTTGGTCACGTGCTTCTATGATCACTCCAGATTTTGTTGGTCAAACCATCGCTGTACACAACGGACGCCAATTTGTACCTGTGTATGTAACAGAAAACATGGTTGGGCATAAACTAGGAGAATTTTCACCTACAAGATCATTCCGTGGTCACGCAGGTGCTAAAAACAAAGGTAAAAAATAAGCCATGGGAGTTCGTAAAAGAGAAAGAGCAGAAGCAATAAAAGAAGCAAAGAAAACAATGTACTTTGCTAAATTGAATAATTGCCCTACGTCACCAAGAAAGATGCGTTTAATGGCAGACTTGGTGCGTGGTGAAAAAATAGACAAAGCACTTAATATTTTGAAGTTTAGTTCAAAAGAATCTTCACGCAAATTGGAGAAACTACTTTTGTCTGCCATCAATAACTGGCAACAAAAAAACGAAGACGCTTCAGTAGAAGATGCAGATCTTTTTGTTAAGGAAATCCGTGTGGATGGTGGTACAATGTTGAAAAGACTACGTCCAGCACCGCAAGGTCGTGCACACAGAATTAGAAAGCGCTCCAACCACGTAACACTGGTATTGGCAGCTAACGATAACACACAAAGCAATTAATTAAATGGGACAGAAGACAAATCCAATCGGAAATCGCCTGGGTATCATTAGAGGTTGGGAATCCAACTGGTACGGAGGCAACGACTACGGCGATAAACTTGCCGAAGACGATAAGATCAGGAAATACATCCACGCTCGTTTAAGTAAGGCTAGTGTGAGTAGAGTGATTATTGAGCGTACGCTTAAGCTTGTAACCGTTACTATAACCACAGCCCGTCCTGGTATCATTATCGGTAAAGGTGGTCAGGAAGTAGACAAGCTAAAAGAAGAGCTTAAAAAAATTACAGATAAAGAGGTACAGATCAATATTCACGAGATTAAAAGACCAGAGCTTGATGCATTTTTGGTAGGCGCAAGTATTGCACGCCAAATTGAAAGCCGTATTTCATACCGTCGCGCAATTAAAATGGCAATTGCAGCAACAATGCGTATGAATGCTGAAGGTATTAAGGTGCAAATCTCCGGACGTTTGAATGGTGCAGAAATGGCGCGTTCAGAATCTTACAAAGAAGGTCGTGTCCCATTATCAACTTTCAGAGCCGATATTGACTATGCTTTAGTTGAGGCACACACTACTTATGGTAGATTAGGTGTTAAAGTATGGATTATGAAAGGTGAAGTATATGGAAAGAGAGAACTTTCCCCATTAGTTGGTCTTTCGACTGGCAAAAAAGGTGGTGGTAAAGGAGCTCCAGCAGGACGCGGTGGCAACAAAGCACGTCGCAGAAAGTAATTTTTTAAATAAAAGAAAATGTTACAACCTAAAAGAACAAAATACCGTAAGCAAATGAAAGGCCGTATGAAAGGCGATGCCGGTCGTGGTAACCAACTAGCTTACGGAACCTTCGGTATAAAATCGATGGGATCTGAATTTCTTACAGCAAGACAAATAGAAGCTGCGCGTATTGCTGCAACTCGTTTTATGAAAAGAGAAGGTTCTATCTGGATTATGATTTTTCCAGATAAGCCAATTACTAAAAAACCTCTTGAAGTACGTATGGGTAAAGGTAAAGGTGCTGTAGAATATTACGCGGCTGTAGTAAAACCAGGAAGAATGCTTTTTGAAGTATCTGGTGTTACACTTGAAACAGCAAAAGAAGCATTGCGCCTTGCGGCACAAAAGCTTCCCGTTAAAACTAAATTTGTAATGTCTCGGGATTTCCAAGCATAATTTTTTGACAAATGAAACAATCAGAAATTAAAAAAGCATCAACGGCAGAACTTCAGGAAGCATTCGTTGACTCAAGAAAAGCTTATACAGATCTTAAAATGGCACATACCATTTCGCCATTGGAAAATCCAGTTCAGCTAAGATCTCACAGAAGATCGATAGCAAGAATAGTGACGGAACTAACTAATAGAGAAGTACAATAATTGTACAGCTGAAAGATGGAAGAAATTAAAAGAAACTTAAGAAAAGAACGTATAGGTGTAGTAACCAGTAATAAAATGGACAAGTCCATAGTAGTTGCAGAGGTTAAAAAAGTAAAACACCCTATGTACGGAAAGTTCGTGTTGAAAACGAAAAAATACATAGCACACGACGAGACAAACAACTGCAACGAAGGCGATACTGTAAAGATCATGGAAACAAGACCTTTAAGTAAAACTAAATGTTGGAGATTAGTAGAAATAATTGAAAGAGCTAAGTAATTATGTTACAACAAGAATCAAGACTTAGAGTCGCAGATAATACAGGTGCTAAGGAAGTACTTACTATACGTGTATTAGGCGGAACAAAAAGAAGGTATGCTTCTATTGGTGATAAAATTGTAGTTTCTGTAAAAGAGGCAACACCAAACGGAAGTATTAAGAAAGGAGCAGTTTCTACAGCTGTTGTTGTTCGTGTAAAGAAGGAAATAAGAAGACCTGATGGTTCTTACATTCGTTTCGACGATAACGCTTGTGTTCTTCTTAACCCACAAGGTGAAATGAGAGGAACTCGTGTTTTCGGACCGGTAGCAAGAGAGCTTCGTGACAAGCAATTTATGAAAATAGTATCATTGGCACCAGAAGTGCTTTAATATGAAAACTAAGATGACAAAGCTTAAAATAAAATCAGGAGATACAGTAGTAGTTACTACCGGCGACCATAAAGGTTCTGAAGGTAAGGTAATGAAAATGTACCTTGACAAAAACAAAGCAATCGTAGAAGGAGTGAACATGGTTTCAAAACATGAGAAACCAAGCGCGGCAAACCCACAGGGTGGAATCGTAAAAAAAGAAGCTCCTATCCATATTTCAAACCTTTCATTAGTAGATCCAAAATCTGGAAAAGCAACACGTGTAGGGTATAAAACTGAGAATGGTAAAAAAGTGCGATTTTCAAAACAATCCAATCAAGCAATATAGTTATGGCATATTCACCAAGACTTAAAGAAGAGTACAAAAGCAAAGTGATTAATACACTTACTGACGAATTTGGTTACAAAAACGTTATGCAGGTACCAAAATTGGAGCGTATTGTTGTTTCCCGCGGTGTGGGTGCGGCAGTTGCAGACAAAAAACTTATTGACTATGCAGTTGATGAGTTAACGAAAATAACCGGGCAAAAAGCAATTTCAACAAACTCTAAGAAAGATGTTGCAAACTTCAAACTACGTAAAGGAATGCCAATTGGCGTGAAAGTTACGTTACGAGGAGAGCAAATGTATGAGTTTTTAGACAGGTTGGTAACATCGGCTTTGCCAAGGGTACGTGACTTTAACGGAATTAAAGCAACAGGTTTTGACGGAAGAGGAAATTACTCTTTGGGAATCACTGAACAAATTATCTTCCCAGAAATCGATATCGATAAAGTGAAGAAAATTGAAGGAATGAACATTACATTCATTACTTCTGCTGGCACCGATAAAGAAGCAAAATCATTATTACAAGAATTAGGTTTACCCTTTAAAAAGAACTAAGAGATGGCTAAAGAATCAATGAAAGCCCGCGAGGTTAAGAGACAAAAAACGGTAGCAAAATATGCAGACAAGCGTAAAGCTTTGAAAGAAGCTGGCGATTGGGAAGGTTTGCAAAAATTACCTAAAAATGCCTCACCAGTACGTTTACACAATCGGTGTAAAATAACTGGAAGACCAAGAGGGTATATGAGAACTTTTGGAATTTCACGTGTAACATTCCGTGAAATGGCAAATTCTGGGTTAATTCCAGGTGTGCGTAAAGCATCTTGGTAAGAACAGTTTTTCTGTTCAAAATAGAAAAGTATAAATTGGTTGAAGGTTCAGAATAGTCTGAAAACCACTTCCGCAAATATCAATAAATGAATATAGATCCAATTTCAGATTATCTAACACGTGTTAGAAATGCTGCAAAAGCAGGACATCGCGTAGTAGAGATTCCAGCTTCAAATATTAAAAAGGAAATTACAAAAATCCTTTTTGATCAAGGTTATATTTTAAGCTATAAATTTGATGACGAAAGTACTCCGCAAGGTATCATCAAAATTGCATTAAAGTATGATAAGGTTTCCAAAGAATCTGTGATCAAGAAAATTCAAAAGATAAGTAAACCCGGTTTACGTAAATACGCAGGTTCAAATGAACTTCCTCGTGTGCTTAACGGTCTTGGTATTGCTATAGTTTCAACTTCATCTGGAGTTATGACAGGCAAACAAGCTAAAGCGCAAAATGTAGGTGGTGAAGTATTGTGTTACGTTTACTAAAAAATAGACAAAGAAATGTCAAGAATAGGTAAAAACCCGGTAGCAATCCCACAAGGAGTTACAGTTGAAGTAAAAGACAACGTAATTACCGTAAAAGGAAAATTAGGTGAGTTAACTCAGGAAATTGCTGATGTAACTGCAAAAGTAGAAGACGGACAAGTTATTGTTGAACGCCCTTCAGACTCAAAAGACCACACTGCAAAGCACGGTCTTTACAGAGCTTTAATCAATAATATGGTTGAAGGTGTAAGCAATGGCTGGACTAAGCAATTAGAATTGGTAGGTGTAGGGTATCGTGCCAGTAACCAAGGGCAAAAATTAGATTTGGCTTTAGGATTTTCACACAACATAGTTTTGGATATTGCTCCAGAAGTAATAGTGGAAACTGTATCTGATAAAGGTAAAAACCCAATCATAAAATTAACGTCTCACGACAAACAACTTGTAGGACAAGTAGCGGCAAAAATTCGCGCTTTCCGTAGACCAGAACCTTACAAAGGAAAAGGTATCAAGTTTGTAGGTGAACAATTAAGAAGAAAAGCAGGTAAATCTGCATAACAAATAGAGTTATGGCATTATCAAAGTACGAAAGAAGAGAGCGCTTGCGCATGCGAATCAAAAAAACGGTTGAAGGGACTGAAAGTCGCCCACGTTTGGCTGTTTTCCGCAGCAATAAAGAAATATACGCTCAGATTATTGACGATGTAAATGGAAAAACCATTACCGCTGCATCTTCAAGAGATAAAGACATTGACGCTTCAACAGTAAATAAAACTGAAGCTGCAAAAATGGTAGGGAAAGCAATTGCAGAAAAAGCTGTTAAAGCTGGTGTAGAAGCCATCACTTTTGACAGAGGCGGTTACCTATACCACGGAAGAGTAAAATCATTAGCTGAAGGTGCACGCGAAGGTGGCCTTAAATTCTAAGTCATATTATGTATCGAGATTATAAAAACGTAGAATTAGTAAAACCAAGAGGGCTTGAATTAAAAGACCGTTTGGTAGGTGTACAACGTGTAACCAAAGTGACCAAGGGTGGTCGTGCTTTTGGATTTTCAGCTATTGTAGTTGTTGGAGACGAAAAAGGTGTGGTAGGACAAGGACTTGGGAAATCCAAGGATGTTGCAAGTGCAATAGCAAAAGCTATTGAAGATGCAAAGAAAAACTTGGTTCGCATTCCACTTAATAAAGTAACACTTCCACACGAACAAAAAGGAAAATACGGCGGAGCCCGTGTTAATCTTCTTCCAGCTGCGCCTGGTACCGGAGTAATTGCTGGTGGTGCTGTACGTGCTGTATTGGAAGCCGTTGGAGTACACGATGTATTATCAAAATCTCAAGGATCTTCTAACCCACATAACGTGGTAAAAGCAACTTTTGATGCTCTTTTGCAAATGCGAAGTGCACAAACTGTAGCCAACCAACGTGGAATTTCACTTGAAAAAGTATTCAAAGGATAAATAGCAGAACGATGGCAAAAATTAAAGTAACAAAGGTAAAGAGCGTTATAAAACGCCCAAAAAACCAAAAAAGAATCATGGAATCTTTGGGTCTTCATAAGATGAACCAAACAGTTGAACATGATGATACGCCAAACATTCTTGGTATGATCAATAAAGTTAATCACTTAGTTTCTGTTGAAACTAAATAAGAAAACACGATAATGGATTTAAGTAACTTACAACCCGCCGCTGGATCGGTGAAAAGACAAGGCAAGCGAGTAGGTCGCGGACAAGGTTCCGGTAAAGGTGGTACTGCCACCCGCGGACATAAAGGAGCAAAATCACGTTCAGGTTATTCCAAGAAAATTGGATTTGAAGGTGGACAAATGCCCCTACAACGTCGTGTACCTAAGTTTGGTTTTACAAACATCAACCGTAAAGAGTATAAAGGAATCAATATTGATACTTTACAACAATTGGTTGACGACAAGAAAATAAATGATACGGTAGACTTTGAAACTATATTTGGTTTAGGTCTTGCTGGAAAGAACGAAATGGTTAAGATTTTAGGAAGAGGAGAGCTGAAAGCAAAACTAAAAGTATCTGCACACAAGTTCACTGCCTCGGCAAAGGAAGCTATTGAAGCTACCGGAGGTGAAGTAGTAATATTGTAACAAAAACTAAGGATGAAATTTATCGAAACCTTAAAAAATGTTTGGAAAATAGAGGAGCTGCGTAATCGCATCTTGCTTACTCTTGGAATGCTATTAGTGTATCGTTTTGGTGCGCAAGTAGTATTGCCAGGTATTGATGCAGATATGCTAGCAAATTTTGCAGGTCAATTTGATGCCGGTGGTATTGGTGGATTGCTAAACGCATTTACAGGAGGGGCTTTTGCCAATGCTTCTGTTTTTGCATTGGGTATTATGCCATACATTTCTGCATCTATTGTGGTGCAGCTGATGCAAATTGCAGTACCTTACCTTCAGAAATTACAGAAAGAAGGTGAAAGTGGTCGTAAAAAAATCAATCAGATTACTCGTTGGTTAACCATCGGTATCTGTTTGGTACAAGCGCCAAGTTACCTTGCAGGTCTTCCAGCAATGGGAGTACCAGCAGAAGCTTTTGTAATGGGACAAAGTTTAATGTTCTACGTTTCTTCAGTAAGTATACTTGTAGCAGGAACAATCTTTGCAATGTGGTTGGGTGAAAAAATCACTGATAAAGGTGTTGGTAATGGTATCTCTATACTTATTATGGTAGGAATTATTGCACGCTTACCACAATCATTTGCACAAGAATTTGTTTCAAGAGTAGTGGAATCAAACGGAGGTTTGATTATGATACTTATTGAATTGGTTATCTGGTTTGTAATCATCTTACTATCAATTATGTTGGTAATGGCGGTTCGTAAGATTCCTGTTCAATATGCAAGAAGAACAGCAAGCGGTGGTTACGAAAAGAATATTTTCGGAGCCCGTCAGTTCATTCCATTAAAGTTGAACGCATCTGGAGTTATGCCAATCATCTTTGCACAAGCAATTATGTTTGTACCTTCTGCAGTAGCTAGTTTATCTGAGAGCGATTTCGCTCAAGGAATTCAAGCAACGTTCAGTGATATGTTCGGATTCTGGTACAATCTAGTGTTTGCAGTATTAATTATCATATTCACATATTTCTATACGGCCATTACAGTACCAACAAACAAAATGGCTGATGATCTTAAACGTAGCGGTGGTTTTATTCCAGGTATTAAACCAGGAAGTCAAACAGGTGAATATTTAGATAAAATTATGTCTCAAATAACTCTTCCAGGTTCTATTTTCTTAGCATTGATTGCTATATTCCCTGCGTTCGTTGTTAAATTAATGGGTATCCAGCAAGGTTGGGCATTATTCTACGGTGGTACATCGCTCCTTATTATGGTAGGTGTTGCTATCGACACAATGCAACAAATAAACTCGTACTTATTAAACCGTCATTACGATGGTCTAATGAAAAGCGGTAAAAACAGAAAAGCAGTAGCATAATTATGGCAAAACAAAGCGCAATAGAACAAGATGGAAGTATAGTGGATGCACTTTCAAACGCAATGTTCCGTGTAGAACTAGAAAACGGTCACGTAGTAACGGCTCACATATCTGGTAAAATGCGAATGCACTACATTAAATTGTTGCCTGGAGATAAAGTGAAACTTGAAATGAGCCCTTACGATTTAAGTAAGGCTAGAATAACATATAGATATTAATACAAGGAACCTCATGGTTCATTACACAATAAATTAAATTAAAGAGAGATGAAAGTAAGAGCATCTGTAAAAAAGAGAAGTGCTGACTGCAAAATTGTTCGCAGAAAAGGCAGATTATATGTAATTAACAAAAAGAACCCAAAGTTCAAACAAAGACAAGGATAAGTTATGGCAAGAATCGCAGGTGTAGATATCCCGAAGCACAAAAGGGGTGTAATCGCGTTAACGTATATCTTCGGAATCGGTAAAAGCCGTGCCCAAGATATTCTGAAAAAAGCCGAGGTTAACGAGGACAAAAAAGTAAGTGAATGGAACGATGATGAAATCGGAGCTATTCGTGATGCTGTTTCGTCTTTCAAAATCGAAGGTGAATTACGTAGTGAAGTTCAATTAAGTATTAAACGCTTAATGGATATTGGTTGTTACAGAGGTATTCGTCACAGATCGGGTCTTCCATTAAGAGGACAACGTACTAAGAATAACTCTCGTACAAGAAAAGGAAAACGTAAAACTGTTGCGAACAAGAAAAAAGCAACTAAATAAACCCTAGAGTTATGGCAAAGACAACGTCTAAGACTACAAAAACAGTAAAAAAACGTAAGGTTAATGTTGAATCTGTTGGTCAAGCACACATTACAGCTTCCTTCAATAATATTATCGTTTCGTTAACAAATAAGAACGGAGATGTCATCTCTTGGTCCTCAGCCGGTAAAATGGGCTTCCGTGGATCTAAGAAAAACACTCCTTATGCAGCTCAATTAGCATCAGAAGATTGCGCAAAAGTTGCACACGATGCCGGTTTACGTAAAGTAAAAGTTTATGTAAAAGGGCCAGGAAACGGTAGAGAATCTGCAATAAGATCTATCCACAATGCAGGAATTGAAGTAACCGAGATCATCGACGTTACCCCAATGCCGCACAACGGATGCCGTCCTCCTAAAAGAAGAAGAGTTTAATTATATGCCAAATATCACCCTTAGAGTAATCGAAGGGTGATTAGGTATTATTATATTTAATTAATAACAAATATCAATCTGAAGGAATTAAGAACTAAAGGATAAGAATAAGACCTTAATTTAGTTTTCCTTCAAAATTAAAACCAAGAAATGGCAAGATATACTGGTCCAAAAACTAAAATCGCCCGTAAGTTTGGCGAAGCAATTTTCGGAGATGACAAATCTTTCGAAAAAAGAAATTACCCTCCAGGGCAACACGGTAACACCCGTCGTCGTGGTAAAAAATCTGAATATGCAATCCAATTAATGGAGAAGCAAAAAGCAAAATATACTTACGGCATCTTAGAGCGTCAATTCAGAAATATGTTCAAAAAAGCAACTGCAGCTCCTGGTATTACAGGTCAAGTATTGCTTCAATTGTGTGAGTCACGTTTAGATAACGTTGTATTCCGTATGGGAATATCTCCAACGCGTTCTGGTGCAAGACAATTGGTAGGTCACCGTCACATTACTGTAAATGGTGAAAAAGTAAACATTCCATCGTACCAGTTAAAGGCTGGAGATGTAGTGGGCGTAAGAGAGAAATCAAAATCTCTTGAAGCAATTAACGATTCATTGGCAAATGCAAGCCATGTATATGAGTGGATTACTTGGAATGGCGATAAAAAAGAAGGAACTTTTGTTTCTATACCTGAGCGTATCCAAATACCAGAAAACATCAACGAGCAGTTTATCGTTGAATTATATTCTAAATAATAAAAACATAGCAAGTCAATTATGGCAGTATTTAATTTTCAGAAGCCTGATAAAGTTATAATGGTAAATTCTACCGATTTCGAAGGGAAATTTGAATTTCGCCCTTTGGAACCAGGTTACGGACTTACCGTTGGTAACGCATTAAGACGCGTATTACTTTCCTCTTTGGAAGGATTCGCCATTACTTCGGTTCGCATCGAAGGCGTGGATCACGAATTTTCTACCATTGCTGGTGTAGTGGAAGATGTTACCGAAATTATTTTGAACCTGAAACAAGTTCGTTTCAAAAGACAGATAGACGAAGTGGATAACGAAACCGTTACTATTTCTACTTCTGGAAAGGAGCAGTTAAAGGCAGGTGATTTCCAAAAATTCATCTCTGGTTTCCAAGTTTTGAATCCAGATTTAGTTCTTTGCAATATGGACAAAAAAGTGAACCTTAATTTCGAAATTACTATCGAAAAAGGTCGCGGTTATGTTCCAGCTGAAGAGAATAAAAAAGCAAACGCTCCATTGGGAACCATCTTTACAGATTCTATCTACACACCAATAAAAAATGTGAAGTACAGTATTGAAAACTTCCGTGTAGAGCAGAAAACAGATTACGAAAAATTAGTTTTCGAAATCCAAACAGATGGATCTATTCACCCAAAAGATGCATTAACTGAAGCTGCAAAAACATTAATTCACCACTTTATGTTGTTCAGCGATGAGCGCATAACATTGGAGGCTGATGAAATTGCACAAACCGAAACGTATGATGAGGAATCCCTTCATATGCGTCAGTTGCTTAAAACAAAATTAGTAGATATGGATCTTTCGGTTCGTGCACTAAACTGTTTGAAAGCAGCAGAGGTTGATACATTGGGAGATCTTGTTTCTTTCAACAAAAACGACTTGATGAAGTTCCGTAACTTCGGTAAAAAATCGCTTACAGAGCTTGAAGAGCTTGTAAACGTAAAAGGCCTAAACTTCGGGATGGATCTTGCAAAATATAAATTAGATAAAGACTAAAACAGACTTGAGATTTTAGATGTAAGACGTTAGATATTGTCTCTCACATCTCACGTCTAATATCTCATATCTATAAAAATCAACCCATCATAATTTGCTCTCCGAAGAACGGATTTTGTAGCAAGATGATGAAAACAAAAATGTCATGAGACACGGAAAAAAAATAAATCACTTAGGAAGAAAAACCGCCCACAGACACTCAATGTTGGCAAACATGGCTAATTCTTTAATTGAACATAAAAGAATAAATACAACTGTTGCAAAAGCAAAAGCGTTGAAGCAGTTTGTAGAGCCATTGGTAACTAAGTCTAAGGAAGATACGACGCACAACCGTCGTTTGGTTTTTGCAAAATTGCGTCAAAAAGAAGCTGTTGCAGAACTTTTTAGAACTGTTGCGCCAAAAGTTGGTGACCGTCCAGGAGGTTATACTCGTATTATTAAATTGGGTAACCGATTAGGTGATAACGCAGATATGGCAATGATAGAACTTGTAGATTTCAACGAAATTTACAACGTTGGTAAAGCTACCAAGAAGAAGACTACACGTAGAAGTCGTCGTGGAAGCGCTGGAACTGAAGCTACCGCTGCTGCACCTGCTGAAAAAGCTAAAAAAGAAGAGGAATAGATGAATTTTAATTCAAAAAATAACAAAGGGATAAGCGTTTTCGTTTATCCTTTTTTTTATACTATTTTTGCAAATAATTTTAGAATTCAATTAATTGTCACCCTGAGCTTGTCGAAGGGCTGAAACCTTTCAAAAGAATGAAATACCAAACACGAAAAAAAGCCCTCATTTTATTAGCAGATGGAACCATTTTCTATGGAAAAGCGGTTGGTAACAAAGAAGGCTCTGCCTTCGGCGAAGTTTGTTTCAACACAGGAATGACTGGGTATCAGGAAATTTTCACAGATCCTTCTTACTTCGGGCAAATTATGGTTGCGACAAATGCTCATATTGGAAATTACGGTACCAATAGAGATGAAGTAGAATCTGAAGGAATTAAAATTGCAGGTTTAGTGGTGCGCAATTTCAGCTATCATTATTCACGGGACGCTGCTGATGATTCTTTAGAAGAATTTCTAAATAGAAATAATCTACTTGCCATAAGTGATGTAGACACAAGAGCATTGGTAAGCTACATTCGCGATAACGGTGCAATGAATGCTGTTATTACAACAGAAGTTGATAACATTGAAGTTTTAAAAATGCAATTGGCTGCAGTGCCAAATATGGACGGTTTGGAGTTGGCTTCAAAAGTTTCAACCAAAGAGCTTTATTTCTTCGGAAATGAAAACGCCAAATATAAAGTTTCAGCTTTAGATTTGGGTATAAAGAAAAACATCCTTCGTAACTTATCTGAAAGAGATTGCTATGTAAAAGTATTTCCATACAACGCTACTTTTTCAGAAATGGAAGCCTTTAATCCAGATGGTTATTTTATATCAAACGGTCCTGGCGATCCGGAGCCATTAATTAGCGCAATTGAAGTTGTAAAAACAATATTAGAAAAAGAATTACCAATGTTTGGTATCTGTTTAGGGCATCAAGTTTTAGCTTTAGCAAATGGTATTTCAACCTATAAAATGCACAATGGTCACCGCGGAATTAATCACCCTGTAATGAATTTGATAAGTGGTAAGGGCGAAATAACATCCCAAAACCACGGCTTCGCAATTAATAGAGAAGAAGCAGAAGCAAATCCTAATATAGAAATAACCCACGAACATCTTAACGACCACACAGCAGCGGGAATTCGACTGAAAAACAAACCAGCTTTTTCAGTACAGTATCATCCAGAAGCAAGTCCTGGGCCACACGATGCTTCATATCTTTTTGATCAGTTTATAGAAAGTATAGAAAAATATAAATTGAAAGCAGTCTAAAGTTATACCTCAAAGGTTTGCAAAACTTTTGAGGTTTTTTTCAATAAGCATTAAAAAAATAACAATAAAAATAAACCAATGAGCATAATAATAGACATAAATGCCCGCCAAATATTCGATTCAAGAGGAAACCCAACTATTGAAGTTGATGTAATTACAGAAAACGGCTATATGGGTCGTGCGGCTGTTCCTTCGGGAGCTTCAACAGGCGAACACGAAGCAGTAGAACTTCGCGATGGCGGTAAAGCATATATGGGTAAAGGAGTTTTAAAAGCTGTTGAAAATGTAAACGGAAAAATTGCAGGTGCCTTATTAGGGATTTCAGTTTTTGAGCAGGAACTTATCGACAAAACAATGATTGATTTGGATGGTGCCAAAAACAAATCTAAACTTGGAGCTAATGCTATTTTAGGTGTTTCATTGGCTGCCTCAAAGGCTGCCGCAAATGAATTAGGAATGCCATTGTACCGTTACGTAGGCGGTGTAAGTGCAAAAACGCTTCCTGTGCCAATGATGAATATTATAAATGGCGGTTCGCACAGTGATGCACCTATCGCTTTTCAGGAGTTTATGGTAATGCCCGTTAAGGCCAAAAACTTTACCCATGCAATGCAAATGGGTTCTGAGATTTTTCATAACCTTAAAAAAGTATTACACGACCGTGGTTTAAGCACGGCTGTTGGTGACGAAGGTGGTTTTGCACCAACGTTAGGCGGAACAGAAGATGCACTGGATACCATAGCAAAAGCAACCAAACAAGCGGGCTATAAATTGGGAGATGATGTAATGATAGCGCTAGATTGTGCTGCCGCAGAATTTTATGTGAATAAAAAGTACGATTACACCAAGTTTGAAGGTGAAAAAGGAAAAGTGCGAACTTCAAAAGAACAAGCAGATTATTTAGCTGAATTGTGCGATAAATATCCAATTATTTCAGTAGAAGACGGGATGGATGAAAACGATTGGGAAGGCTGGAAATATTTAACTGAAAAAATAGGACATAAAGTACAATTAGTTGGTGACGACTTGTTCGTGACTAATGTTGAAAGACTATCAAGAGGTATTTCAGAAAAAATAGCCAATTCAATATTAATAAAAGTGAACCAGATAGGAACATTGACTGAAACTATAGCAGCCGTTAATATGGCACACAACGCTGGGTATACTTCCGTAATGAGTCACAGAAGCGGCGAAACCGAAGACAATACAATTGCAGATCTTGCCGTGGCGCTTAATTGCGGACAAATTAAAACAGGTTCTGCTTCCCGAAGCGATAGGATGGCAAAGTACAATCAATTGCTTAGAATAGAAGAGCAATTAGGCGAAGTGGCTTACTTTCCACAGCAAAATGCATTCAAAATATACTTTAAAAGTAGGTAGCTTAACCCTTTATTTAAGGTTTTTTAACCTAAGATAACTTAGAAATGTTAAAAAAATTGCTTGAAATTTCGTAATTTAGCATTTCTGAATTAATTAAAAATACACAAAAATATATGGCAAAGATGGCAACCCTCGAGATAGATGGGAAAAAATATGAATTTCCTATTGTAGAAGGAACTGAAAATGAAATGGGTATAGATATAAAAAGTCTGCGAAGCACTACCAATGGTGTTGTAACGCTAGATCCTGGGTATAAAAATACAGGTGCTTGTGAAAGTGCTATTACATTTTTAGATGGAGAGAAAGGAATTTTGCGTTACCGTGGGTATTCAATCGAAGAACTTGCCGAAAAAGCACACTTTCTAGAAGTTTGTTACCTTCTTATTTTTGGCGAATTACCTACGAAAATTGAATTAGATAAATTTCATACAGACATAAAAGCACAATCTCACGTAGATGAAGATGTAAAACGAATTTTAGATGGTTTTCCAAAGGTCGCGCACCCAATGGGTGTTTTGTCTTCATTGACTTCAGCATTGGTTGCTTTCAATCCTTCTTCTGTAAATGTAGATAGTGAGGAAGAAATGTACAAAGCTATATGTAAAATACTTGGTAAGTTCCCGGTTTTAACGGCTTGGACGTACAGAAAACGCATGGGGCTTCCGTTGGATTATGGTGGAAGTTCTTTAGGATATGTTGATAATTTCCTTAAAATGATGTTCAAAAAACCAAGTGGAGAGTACACTACCAACGAAATTGTTTTGGAATCGTTAGATAAATTATTAATTCTTCATGCAGATCACGAGCAAAACTGTTCTACTTCAACAGTACGAATAGTTGGTTCATCACACGCTGGTCTGTTTGTTTCTATTTCGGCAGGTATTGCAGCCCTTTGGGGCCCGCTTCACGGTGGCGCGAACCAAGCTGTTATAGAAATGCTAGAAGCCATTAAAGAAGATGGTGGCGACACCAAAAAATTTATGGCAAAAGCAAAAGATAAAGACGATCCATTTCGTTTGATGGGCTTTGGACACAGAGTTTACAAAAACTTTGACCCACGCGCAAAAATCATCAAAAAAGCTGCTGATGATGTATTGGAAAACTTAGGGATTGAAGATGAAATTCTTGATATTGCAAAAGCATTAGAAAAAGAAGCTTTGGAAGATCCATACTTTGTAGAAAGAAAGTTGTACCCTAATGTAGATTTTTATTCAGGTATCATTTACCGCGCACTAGGAATTCCTGTTGAAATGTTTACCCCAATGTTTGCTTTGGGTCGTTTACCAGGTTGGATTGCGCAATGGAGAGAAATGCGTCTTAATAAAGAACCAATAGGTCGTCCACGCCAAATATATACTGGTGAAACACTTCGTGATTTTAAACCTGTAGAAAAAAGATAAAAAGGATTCTTTAATATTTTGAAAGCACTTCGGTATCGAGGTGCTTTTTTTATATTTGTCATTATGATAAAATTGAACATCAACGACGAAATTTCAAGATTGCGTACCGTAGTTTTAGGCCGTGCAGATAGTAATGGACTAGTTCCTAAACTGGAAGATGCTTACGATCCAAAATCGGCAGTACACATAAAGGCGGGTACGTATCCAAAAGATGAAGATATGGTAATAGAGATGGAAGCTGTGGCGGCCATTTTTGAAAAGTACGACGTGAAAATTTATCGCCCCGATTCCATAGAAAATTACAACCAGATTTTCTCTAGAGATATTGCCTTCGTAATAGAAGACAAGTTTATAAAAGCAAATATACTCGATGATAGAAGTAAAGAAATTGAAGCCATACATTCGGTAATTGAACAGATAGATCCTTCAAAGATCATCGAATTTCCAGAGAACGCACATATTGAAGGCGGCGATGTAATGCCTTGGGGAGACTATATTTTCGTCGGAACTTATTACGGTGAAGATTACCCAAGTTTTATTACTGCACGCACCAATATGAATGCCGTGAAACATCTTCAGAAATTGTTTCCTCATAAACAGGTAAAACCTTTCAATCTTAAAAAAAGCAATACCATTGCAGATGAAAATGCCTTGCATTTAGACTGCTGTTTTCAACCTTTAGGAAAGGGAAAAGCAATTATCCACAAAGAAGGTTTTTTAATTGAAGAGGAATATGAATGGTTGGTTAATTTCTTCGGAAAAGAAAATTGTTTCCACATTACAAAGCAGGAAATGTACAATATGAATAGCAACATTTTTTCTATTTCACCTGAGGTTGTTATTTCAGAAAAAAACTTCACCAGACTCAACACTTGGCTTCGTGAACAGGGTTTCACTGTTCACGAAGTACCTTATGCTGAAATTTCCAAACAAGAAGGATTATTGCGTTGCACGACCATGCCTTTGATTCGAGATTAGTGCTTTAAGAACAAAAAAAGAAGGGTTTAGAACATTTTCTATTTTTTTTGCAAAATCTTCATTACTATTGTATTGTGCGTGTTTAAGTTAAGCCGTACGCAATGTAACCTCCTTTCACGCTTGCTTTTTGTTTAATATCAATTATAAGTATTATTTAATTTTATTCTTTTTTTTGGGTAAAATAATGACTGCACAAAATCCTGATTTTGATGCATTGATTGACCGTATAGAAAAATTTGAAAAAGAAAGACTATGGGAAGATGCGGTTTATGCGGCTAAAGTTTATTTGGAAGATACTGAAACAATTTCCCTTCATGAAAAAACTGTTTTAAATATTAAAAGACTTAAAGGGCTTACTGCAAGGGGTCTTTTTGATGAAGCATTAATACTTGCTAATGCTATCCAAGAGAATTCAAAATTATCTGTAGAAGAAGAAAACATCGTATTTTACGAAGTTTCAAAAATCTATGAAAATACCGCTCAAGAGTATAAAAGCCATCAAGCTTTAGATGGTTTAGCCGCCAATTATGACAACGCTATTATTGACGCTAACTACGCTAATTATTTAAAACAAAAAGCATCCGTTTATAAAATGTCTAGTCCTAAATAACCGATACCGATTATTAAAGGATTAAATTTATTAATTA
>CAZFUX010000010.1:0-22920 GCA_964522085.1 uncultured Aequorivita sp. | reverse complement strand
AATTTAGGTAGTGAAATCTTGGATTCCCGAAAACCTAAATGGAGTGAGTATATCTCAAATGTAGTGTTATGAAATCTAAAAGAACACTCCGAACTTATTAGGGGCTAAACTATTGAGTATATCAGTTCTACTTAGAACTGTTCACTTCGACTTCACTCAGTGAACGGAAAATTTATATTCTACTTTGGTGGCTGAGCGAAGTCGAAGCCAAATATAACGTCCGTCAGGTAAAAAACCTGACGGACGTTATATTGCGACAAGTTTTTGTTACAGCAGCTCGTTATTATTATTATTATTAAAACTGATGAAAGGCATAAACTTGTTTTTTTTCTTATTTGAATTGCTAATTTAAAGTAATTTTCATGTTAATACCAAATATTATTTGAATTAAATTGAAATTTGGGGAAAATGCCCTTACCAAACCCGAATAGATTTTATACTTATCGAAGTTTCGGAAACTGTGATGGATTTGCTTCGTGCATAATTTCATAAACCGTTTCATAAACATCTTCTACCGAAGGTTTGCTAAAGTAATCACCATCGGTTCCATAAGCTGGACGGTGTTCTTTTGCAGCAAGAGTTTGTGGCTTACTGTCTAAATGCTTATAAGCACCTTGGGTTTCAACTATATTATTTAAAATGTAAGCTGAAGCTCCGCCAGGAATGTCTTCGTCTATAACTAAAAGGCGATTTGTTTTGGCTACACTCTTTACCATATCGTGGTTTAAATCTAGCGGAAGTAGCGATTGCACGTCAATAATTTCGGCATCAATTCCAGCTTGTTGTAATTCTTTGCCAGCTTCTTCGACAATTTGTAGTGTACTTCCGTAAGAAACTAGTGTAATATCTGTTCCTTCTTTTATGGTTTCAACAACGCCAATTGGAGTTTTAAAATCGCCAAGATTGTTCGGCATTTTTTCCTTTAAACGGTATCCATTTAAACATTCAATAACCAATGCTGGCTCGTCAGTTTCAAGGAGTGTATTATAGAAACCTGCAGCTTTCGTCATGCTTCTTGGTACTAGAATATACATGCCGCGTAATAAGTGAATTAAACCACCCATTTGAGAGCCACTATGCCAGATTCCTTCTAATCTGTGCCCACGAGTTCTAACAATTAATGGAGCTTTTTGCTTACCGTTAGTCCTATAACGAGTAGTTGCCAAATCGTCACTCATTATTTGAAGGCAATACAATATATAATCTAAATACTGTATTTCTGCAATTGGTCGAAGTCCGCGTAACGCCATTCCAATTCCTTGCCCTATAATAGTTGCTTCTCGAATTCCTGCATCGGCAACTCTTAGTTTGCCGTATTTTTCTTGCATTCCTTCCAAACCTTGGTTTACATCACCAATTTCGCCAGCGTCTTCTCCAAAAATTAAAACTTCAGGATATTTACTGAAAATAGCGTCAAAATTATCACGGATAATTACACGGCCATCTACATCTTCCGCATCATTAGCGTAGGAAGGAAGTACTTCTTTTAGAGTCTTTGCATTTTCTTCAGATTCACTGTAAAGGTTTGAGCTGAATTTAGGTTGAACTGTTTCAAAATAATTTGAAACCCAATCTTGTAATTGTTTTTTTTCTGTTGAATCTTCATTTACAACATATCGCAAAGCTTTTCGAGCAGTAGCTAGAATGTCTCTTCGTAAAGGCTCCTTATCTGAAGCTAATTCATTTTTTATTTTTTCAATAAAATTTTTATTTGCGCTAGTTTCGGCTAGATTTCCGAGCAACAATACAGCTTCTTCTTGTTCATTTTTAAAAGGCGTAATAAATGCTTCCCAAGCCGCTTTTTTACCATCGCGGACTAATTTTTTAATATCTTTTTCAATTTCAACAAGTGTTTCTTCTGTTGCAATATCATTCGCAAGCATCCACTCGCGCATTTTTACGTTACAGTCGTTTTCTACCTCCCATTGTAAACGGTCTTTGCTTTTATAACGTTCATGAGAACCACTGGTGCTGTGACCTTGAGGTTGGGTTAATTGTTGCACATGGATTAAAACAGGAACATGTTCTTCACGGGCAATTTTCGAAGCACGGTTGTAAACATCAATAAGCTCTGGGTAATCCCATCCATTTACGCGAATTATTTCGTAACCGTTTTCTTCTTCTGTACGTTGAAAACCTTTTAGAATTTCTGAAATATTTTCTTTGGTAGTTTGGTATTTTGCGTGAACGGAAATTCCGTACTCATCATCCCAAACACTCATAACCATTGGTACTTGTAAAACTCCAGCTGCATTTATAGTTTCCCAAAATAAACCTTCACTGGTACTAGCATTTCCAATAGTTCCCCAAGCAACTTCGTTTCCTTTGTTGGAGAAATTGGTTTTATCTTCTAAGCCTTTTACTTTTCTAAAAATTTTTGAAGCTTGTGCTAAACCTAATAAACGTGGCATTTGCCCTGCGGTAGGTGAAATATCTGCACTACTATTTTTTTGATCTGTAAGGTTTTTCCAACTTCCATCTTCATTTAAACTATGGGTTGCAAAATGCCCGCCCATCTGCCTTCCAGCACTCATTGGATCTGCTGTAATGTCTGTATGCCCGTAAAGACCTGCAAAAAACTGCTGAATTGTTAATTGGCCGATAGCCATCATAAAGGTTTGGTCGCGGTAGTAACCACTACGCCAATCACCTTTTTGAAATGCTTTTGCCCAAGCTAGTTGCGGCACTTCTTTTCCGTCACCGAAAATTCCGAATTTAGCCTTTCCAGTTAATACTTCGCGACGTCCTAATAGACTACATTCACGGCTGGTAGCAGCTATTTTATAATCGTTAAGCACAGTTTGCTTAAAATCGTCAAAAGATATATCGTCGCTTGTCTTTGGGTCTGTCTGCATTTCAAATAATTTAGGTTTTGCAAAAATAGCGAAATTGGGCGTGTTTCGCAATGAATTATTGAATGCGAATGCAGTTTGAAATGCAAATGTTATATGAAACTATTTTCCTTTGATAGGAAGAAGCTTCAGTATCAACAATCTAATTAAAAGAAGAAAGGGGAATCCATGCAGTAAAACATCAAACCAATCTGCTGCTCCCATTCCTTCGGCACCGCCAGCAATCCATTTTAGCTTGCCCCATAGGTGTGGCTCTGGTAGAAAGGGAGCTAAACCGAGAGTTAGACAAAGTAGGATAATTATTCGCCAGTTGTTAAGTAATTGCATAAGCGTTTATTTGGGATTGGTTTATTTGGCTTTGCTCCCCTTTAAGGATTGGGGGTTGAGTTTGAAATAAAAGAATCCCCGACGTACCGAGGATTCTTTTGTGGGGAAAATTATTTATTCTACTTCTTTAACAGAAGCTCCTGATGCATTTTTACGCACAGATTCAATTCCATTTTTGGCACCACTTTCTGCAACATACATCTGGCTACTACCAATAATTTGCCCATTACTGGCTTTAATATTGAAATGAATTTTTCCGTTTTTGGCGGTTTTTATTTCAAAGCTATCATCTTTTCCACAGTTATTCTGAACAGATTCAATACCATTCATAGCAGCTGCTTTAGAAGCATACATCTGGCTAGATAAAATTACTTGGGAATTTGCCGCTTTTAATACGAAGTGATATTTATCACCAGTTTTTTTAAGTTCGAACATAATTAGATTTTTAGGTTTTAATAAATTTAAAGCTACAATATCGTGAAAAAGAATATTTTCCGAAAAGATATAAACCTCTTTTTAAAAAGTTTAGCATTAATTACTTAAACATATCCATCCCCGGAATGTTTGGCATACCCTCCTTAGCAACGGCGGCAACTTCAGTTTCGTTAATATTTGTTGCTTTTTCAATGGCCTTATTCAACGTAAGTATTAAATAATCCTCAAGCTGTTCTTTATCTTCAAGCAAACTATTGTCAATTTCAATCGTTTTTATTTTTCTGTTTGCGGTTAGCGTTATTTTTAAAAGTCCGTCGCTACTGGCTTCATCAATTAAAACCGTGTCCAAACGTTTTTTTGTAGCTTCTACTTTTGCTTGGGTTTCTTTTAATTTACCCATCATTCCCATTAAATCTCCAAACATAATTTTAGTCTTATAGTTTGCTGCAAATTTACTACTTTGTACCGCAAACCAACAACCTTATATTGATGAAAAAATTAGCCTTCCTTTCAATTGCTTGTCTTATTTTTGCCGTTTCTTGTAAAAATAAGGACACTTCAGATAAAACTATGGAAATCACTCCACCAAAAGCAGATAAAATCGCCAAAGAATTAATAGCCCACAGCGATGTTCGTATCGATAATTATTTCTGGCTCAATGAGCCAGAAGACAAAAAGGTAATTGATTATTTAAATGAAGAAAACAAGTATTACGATGCAATGACCGAGCATACCAAAAAGTTTAAAGGTGATCTTTTTGAGGAAATGAAAGCACGTATAAAGGAAGACGATGAGTCTGTGCCATACAATTTGAACGGTTATTTCTATATAACGCGATATGAAACAGGAAAGGATTACCCAATCTACACACGTAAAAAAGGTTCTTTAGACGCTACTGAAGAAATACTTTTTGATGTGAATGAAATGGCGAAAGATTATTCCTATTATAATTTAAGTGGTCTAAATATTTCCGAAGACAACAAGTTAATTTCCTTTGGAGTGGATACATTAAGTAGAAGAAAATACGACATATTCGTAAAAAATCTTGAAACAGGCGAAATATTACCAGAACGTATTCCATTAACCACAGGAAGCGCAACTTGGGGCAACGATAACAAAACACTTTTTTACACACGAAAGGACGACAAAACGCTACGTGCAGATAGAATTTATCGTCATACTTTAGGAACAGATCCAATAGCGGATGAACTAGTTTTTACCGAAGAAGACGAAACCTTTGGAACGTATGTTTATAAAACTAAGTCTCGTAAATATGTAATTATTGGCTCTTACAGCACGCTAACTTCAGAATATAGAGTGTTGGATGCTAATAACGCAACGGGCGATTTCAAAATATTTCAGCCTCGCGAAAGAGGTTTGGAGTACAATATTTCGCACTATGGAAACAATTGGTATGTATTAACCAATAAAGACAAAGCGCTCAATTTTAAGCTAATGAAAACTTCGGAAGATAAAACTTCTAAAGAAAATTGGGTAGATATGATTCCGCATAGAAGTGATGTGCTTTTAGAAGATATTGATATTTTCAAAGATTATTTAGTTGTAAGTGAGCGTAATAACGGTTTAACAAAACTTCGTATTAAAAGGTGGGATGACACGGTAGATTATTATCTTCCTTTTAATAATGAAACTTACACGGCCTTCGCAACCCAGAATCCTGAGTTCGATACTAAAACTCTTCGTTATGGATATAATTCATTGAATACGCCTGCTTCAATCATTGATTTCAATATGGAAACCAAGGAGAAAACAGTTTTAAAAGAAACTGAAGTTCTAGGTGGAAAATTCAACAAAGACAATTACGAAACCGAACGTTTATGGGCAACTGCAGCGGATGGAACAAAAATACCAATGTCTGTTATTTACAGAAAAGGAATTAAAAAAGATGGTAAAAACCCATTGCTTATATACGGTTACGGTTCTTACGGCGCTACTATTGACCCATATTTTTCAACAGTGCGTTTAAGTCTTTTGGATCGAGGGTTTATCTTCGCAATTGCCCATGTTCGCGGTGGAGAATATATGGGAAGACAGTGGTATGAAGATGGAAAACTACTGAAAAAGAAAAATACGTTTACAGATTTTATAGACGCTTCAAAATATTTAGTTGAACAAGGTTACACTTCAAAAGAACATCTTTACGCCTCAGGAGGTTCTGCTGGTGGACTTTTAATGGGTGCAATCGTAAATATAGCTCCAGAGTTATATAATGGTGTAATTGCTTCCGTTCCTTTTGTAGATGTTGTTACCACAATGCTCGATGATTCAATACCGCTTACTACAGGCGAATATGACGAATGGGGTAACCCAAATGAGGAGGAATACTATAATTATATTAAAAGTTATTCACCATACGATAATGTAGAAGCAAAAGCGTATCCAAATATGCTTGTAACTACTGGTCTACACGATAGCCAAGTACAATATTGGGAACCTGCAAAATGGGTCGCAAAACTTAGAGATTTAAAAACCGACAAAAACTTACTTTTATTGCAAACTAATATGGATGCAGGCCACGGCGGGGCTTCTGGGCGTTTTGAGGCTTTAAAGGAAGTTGCGATGGATTATGCTTTTTTATTGGATTTGGAAGGAATTAGGGAGTAATAAAAATAATTATGTACCTTTGTGCGGTTAAAATTTTCAGTTTCAAACTGAAGTCATTTTAAAACGAACTCCCTTTTATGAAAGAAGAAATAAAAGCTCACAATAACGTGTTGGAACTTATTGGCAACACACCATTAATAAAGCTTAGCAAAATTACCCAAAAGATGAAGGGTAATTATTTCGCAAAGGTTGAAGCTTTCAATCCAGGTCATTCTACCAAAGACCGAATTGCCCTTTATATTATTGAAGAAGCTGAAAGAAAAGGAATCCTTAAACCAGGCGATACCATTATAGAAACCACAAGTGGTAACACAGGTTTTAGTATTGCAATGGTTAGTATTATTAAGGGTTACGAGTGTATTTTGGCAGTAAGCTCAAAATCTTCAGCAGATAAAATAGATATGCTGAAAACAATGGGTGCTAAAGTGTATGTATGCCCAGCGCACGTTAGTGCAGACGACCCGCGTTCTTATTACGAAGTTGCAAAAAGACTTCACAACGAAACTAAAGGTTCGGTTTACATTAACCAATATTTTAATGAGCTTAATATAGATGCACATTACCAATCTACTGGCCCCGAAATTTGGGAGCAGACAGCAGGTAAAATAACCCATTTGGTAGCTTGTAGCGGAACTGGAGGAACAATCTCTGGAACAGCTCGCTTCTTAAAAGAACAAAATCCAAACATTAGAATAATAGGAATTGACGCATACGGCTCGGTGCTTCAGAAATATCACCAAACTAAAGAGTTTGATGCAAATGAAATTTATCCTTACCGAATAGAAGGTTTAGGTAAAAATTTGATTCCAACAGCTACAGATTTCAACATCATAGATAAATTTGAAAAAGTAACTGACGAAAGTAGCGCACACACAGCTCGCGAATTAGCAAAAACTGAAGGTCTTTTTGTAGGTTATACTAGCGGTGCGGCAATGCAGGGCTTAAAACAGTTAGAAGAAGACGAATTTGATGAAAACAGCAACATTGTTGTTATTTTTCCAGATCACGGTTCACGCTATATGAGTAAAATTTATAATGACGAATGGATGAATCAGCAAGGTTTCTTCGATTCTGAAACTGCTGAGATTCATAAAATTGAATACGTGTAATAACCTGCTAAATTAGAAATTTTTAAAATCCCGATTGCAATTAGCAGTCGGGATTTTTTGTGAATGTAGGTGTGCGATTAATCGCGCGCCTACTAAATCTAAAATCTAATGTCTAAAATCTAAAATCTTACAATAATTTAATTAATTTTGTCGCACATTTTTAACAAAAACTTTGATGAAAGATTTATTCGCAAAAATATATAAAGATAAAGGTCCGTTAGGAAAATGGGCTGAACAAGCTGAAGGCTATTTTGTGTTCCCAAAACTTGAAGGATCAATCTCTAACCGAATGAAGTTTAAAGGCAAAGAAGTAATCACTTGGAGTATCAATGATTATTTAGGTCTTGCAAACCATCCAGAGGTTCGAAAAGTGGATGCCGAAGCCGCTGCAAAATGGGGCTCTGCCTACCCGATGGGTGCCAGAATGATGAGTGGTCACACAGATCTTCACGAACAATTGCAGCGAGAACTTGCAGCATTCGTGAGTAAAGAAGCGGCTTACCTTTTAAATTTTGGTTATCAAGGAATGTTTTCTACTATTGACGCGCTAGTTTCAAAGGACGATGTAATTGTTTATGATGTTGATGCCCATGCTTGTATTATTGACGGGGTTCGTCTTCATTTAGGGCAACGCTTCACTTACAGACATAACGATATGGAAAGTATCGAAAAAAACCTACAACGTGCTACAAAAGTTGCTGAAAAAACCGGCGGAGGAATTCTACTTATTTCTGAAGGCGTTTTCGGAATGCGTGGCGAACAGGGTAGATTGAAAGAAATTATTGATCTTAAGAAAAAATATAATTTCCGATTTTTTGTAGATGATGCCCACGGTTTTGGAACTCTTGGTAAAACAGGTGCTGGAACAGGTGAGGAGCAAGGTGTGCAAGATGGAATAGATATTTATTTTGCAACTTTCGCAAAATCGATGGCAGGCACAGGAGCATTTATTGCTGGCGATGAAGAAATAATGAATTACCTAAAATACAACCTACGTTCACAAATGTTCGCAAAATCATTACAAATGGTTTTGGTAGAGGGAGCTTTGAAACGTTTGGATATGCTTCGCACAATGCCTGAATTAAAAGAAAAACTTTGGGAAAATGTAAACGCATTACAAGGTGGACTTAAAGAAAGAGGTTTTGATATTGGAACCACCCAAAGTTGCGTAACGCCAGTATACCTAAAAGGAAGTATCCCAGAAGCAATGGCATTGGTTAAAGATTTACGTGAAAACCACGGAATTTTCTGCTCAATCGTTGTTTATCCTGTAATACCTAAAGGATTAATTCTTTTAAGAATGATTCCGACGGCTACGCATTCATTGCAAGACATAGAAGAAACATTAGAAGCCTTTTCAGAGATTCGTGAACGTTTGGAGAATGGAACTTACAAACGTCTTTCTGCAGCTGTTGCTGCGGCGATGGGGGAATAAAATTCCTGCGAAGGCAGGAATCTCAATAAATAAAAATCCACCTTTTGGGGTGGATTTTTATTTATGGTCTCTTAGAATCTCCAATAATTCCTTCGTGCATTTTTCAAATCTTTCTTTTTCTATAGATAAAAACATTACAGTATTCATTGTTAAAATGAAAAGAACAAAAATGATAATGCCAATTTCAATAGCTAAATTATCAAGTCGAAATATTATACTCAATATAATAGCAAATAATATAACCTGAGGCAGAATAATGACTACGGGTAGCTTTCCAATAATTTCAATTTCATTTTTTGAATTTATTTTACAAGTTCCTTTAAAGGATAAAATGGAATTAATCCTTGAAAATTTACACCAAAACTTCTTCGACCTAAAATAGATTTTGTCTTTTTTAAAAAGTAAAAGAGCTTCTGCTTTTTGAACTTTTCCTAATTCAGGAAAACTATAGTTTGGCATATCTGTTATAATAGTTTTCTTAAACCAAGAAATTCCCCATTTAAAAAATGGCATTATAATTAATCTGGTTGAAATTGTTTCAAATATTTGAAGAACAATTAAGATTATAAAAATGGTCGTTAACCAAAATGTTAGGCCCCACAAAACCAAACTAAATATTCTTCCTAAAAGTACTCCGTTCCTTATGTTGCACAGGATTGTAATCTTTCCAAAGCAATTGTACAGCAGTGTTTTCCTTTAACTCTGGGTTGGTTTCAACAGTATGTATTCCTTTTGAATTGAAGAGGTTTTGCATTTCTTCAAAAATAATTGCGGTAACGCCTTTTCCTTGGTATTCTGGGTCTATTCCTATTAAATAAAAAGCTGCGGTATCGTTCTTTTTCTGTGCTTGAAGTATATAATTCCAACCTAAAGGAAATAATTTGCCATTCGCCTTTTTTAAAGCTTTTGAAAAGGAAGGCATTACAATGGAAAAAGCAATCAATTTTCCTTCTTCATCTTTTATACAGCAGATATAGTCTGGTTGAATAAAACTGAAATACTTCTCTTTGTAATAATCTATTTGGTATTGTTGAATTGGTACAAAAGTCTGGAGTGAATTATAAGTCTTGTTCAATAATCCAAACATAGCATCTACATGCGGAATTATTTCTTTTTTGTCCTTAAAACGAATTACAGAAAGTTTGTAACGCTCCCGAATAATTCTAGAGAATTTTGCGACTTTTTCAAAAATAGTATCAGGAATTTGTAGCCTGTATTCTACCCAAGTGGCTTGTTTTTCATAGCCAAGTTGCTCTAAATGTTCGGCGTAATAAGGATAGTGATACCAAGTAATCATAGTATTCATCTCTTCAAAACCTATTGTAAGGATTCCAGCTTTTTCCATATTACTGAAACCTACTGGGCCTTCAGCGTATTCTAGGCTGTGCTCGCGGCCTTTTTCATACGCTTTTTCAAGCAGGGCTTTGGTTACTTCAATATCATTAACCATATCTAACCAACCGAAACGGATTTTCTTCTTTCCTTGTTCATTTACTTCTAAATGATTCAGGATAATGGCAATGCGACCAACGATTTCATCATTTTTATAGGCTACATAATACCAAGCATCTGCATTTTTAAAAACGGGATTTTTTTCAGTATTTAAGGTTTCCATTTCGTCTTTAATGAGTGGCGGAACCCAGTATTTACTGTCTTTATAAAGTTTAAAAGGAAAAGTGACAAACTTTTTTAAATCACTTTTAGAGGTTAGTTGTTTTATTGTAATCATATAAAATTCTTTATTATTCGCCGTCTTCGTCCAAATTTAATCCGTCTTGACGTTCTTGTTTTTTGTCTTTTTCTTTTTCTGCGTCTTTTTCCTTTTTCTTGTCTTCTTTTATAGCTTTGTCTTCTAAAAATTCATCTTTCTTATGCATATCTAAACGATACGCAACACCAACACGTCCATAAAATTTAGATGGTGTATCTTTTAAACTATAAGTAAGTGAAAGATCTACTTGAAAATCTTTATTTATTAAAGTTGCGGCACCACCACGAAGTAGTTGGTCTGCATAAAAATCACTCATAAAGCCTTGGTTTTCAGCAAAAAGAGAGAACCAGCGGTTGGTTGCGTGCGTTAAGGTAATAATGTAACCATACGTTGGAAAATCTGAAGTTACACGATCTACAATAATATTAGTAACAAAAACCCATCCGCCAATAAAGTTGTTTTGGGTTGAAAGTACAAATTTGGGACTAACTATACTTTCGCTTTTTGGGACAAATGGATTTATCTTAGTATCATCTATATAATCAAAATTTGCTCCAACATAAAGCGATATTGCAGGAATTAAATCTGCCCATTGGGTTTTGTTATTTGCTTTCCAACTATAGAGGTTTGGACCTTGAAGGTCGCGTTTTCTATATGGGTCATAGACAAGGTATTTAACACCTAATGTATTGCTTTTAAAATTGGAAACGCTGTATTCTCGGGCAGTTGTAGAACGATTATCGGTAACTTGGTCCGATTGAAACTCGCCCATAAAACTAAATTCAAGTCGTTCTTTCCAAAAGCCATAACGAATCATATAATCTATAGACATGCCATCTGTTTCGGTAAGTAAAAGATTGTGTTTTTCTTTTCCATAACTAAAACCAGCTTCAACCTGAAGCACGTTTGTACCTACTGAAAATGCGCCTTGCGAACCACCAGGATGGTTTGTGTTTATCATTTCGGTATATTGTGCCGAGACGTTTGTAAAAATCATGAAACTGAATAGAAATAATAACGGAAGTTTAGTATCCATGTAATGTTGGGTTTAGTTCAAAGATATAAGAATTTACCATTTATTTAATAGTGAATATTCGTCTTTTTCTGCTTCAATTCTTATTTTTGAAAACAATTTGACAATTATGATGACATTCCTTAAAACGATATTAATCGTTCTTCTGGTATATTTTGGACTTAAGTTTCTTTTTAAGCTAGCTAAGCCTTATATAATGAGTTATATTTCGAAAAAAGCTGGACAGCAGTTTGAACAGTTCTTCGGAAATAACCCAAACATGAATACGCAGCGTGAGCCAGAGGGTAGCATTACCATTGATAAAAATCCAGCCAAAAATTCCCGAACCAGTAAAAAAGTTGGCGAATATGTTGAGTTTGAAGAAGTAGATTAAAAGAGAAGTTTTGAATCAAGACTTTTTTCGAATTTTATAGGTCTCACTACTAAAAAGTCGTCTTTCCTGTTTCCCTTTAGTCCTGACTCCCTTAAGACATTGGTTCGTGTTTCTTTTTCAATCCTGTTTCCAAAATTTTCCCTAATTTCCCCACTTCAAATTTACATCCCAAATTATGTCGTTCAACTATAAAAAATTTCTTCCTCATTTAGTTGTTTTTGTTCTTTTTATAATTGCCTCATTGGCGTACTTTAATCCAGTTTTACAGGGTAAAAAAATATTGCAAAGTGATATCGTGCAATATACCGGAATGGCGAAGCAACAAAATGATTTCCGAAAAACTACAGGCGAAGAAACTTATTGGACAGACGCAGCTTTCGGCGGAATGCCAACCTATCAACTAGGGGCAAAATATCCTAATAACTATATAAAACAACTCGATCTTGCCATTCGTTTTTTACCACGCCCGGCAGATTATCTGTTCCTTTATTTTATAGGAATGTATATTCTCTTTTTGGTGCTTAAAGTGGATTATAAACTAGCTTTTCTTGGGGCTTTAGCATTCGGTTTTTCAACATATTTAATAATTATTTTAGGCGTTGGTCATAATGCCAAAGCCCATGCAATAGCCTATATGCCGTTTGTATTAAGTGGAATATTTCTCACCTTTCGCGGAAAATATCTTTGGGGATTTCTATTACTCACGGTTTCAATGGGGTTAGAATTGGTGGCAAATCACTTTCAAATGACCTACTATTTATTGCTGTTAGTAGTAATAATCGGTATCGTTTATATGATTGATGCTTTTAAAAAGAAATTGTTACCACATTTTTTTAAAGCTGTTGTTATTATGCTAGGAGCCGTTGTTATTGCTGTAGGTTTAAATGCAACTAATATTTTAGCAACTAAAGAATATGCAGATACTTCAACTCGTGGAAAAACCGAGCTAACTATTAATGCAGACAATACGCCAAAAGATAATACTACAGGGTTAGACTTCGATTATATTACAGAATACAGTTACGGTAAATTAGAAAGTTTCAACCTTTTTATCCCACGTTTTATGGGTGGAAGTTCTTCGGAAGCATTTCCAAAAGACTCAAAAACTGTTGAAAGTTTGATGCGTATGGGCGCTTCTTCACAAGAAGCAAATCAGGTTTTAAACCAGATACCAATGTATTGGGGAAATCAAAGTTTTGTAGGTGCTCCAGCTTATATTGGGGCAATTGTAATGTTTCTTGCGGTGTTAGCACTGTTTTTAGTTAGAGGTAGAATAAAATGGTGGATAGTTTCTGGATTCATTTTAACGCTACTTTTATCGTGGGGAAAAAACTTCAGCGGTCTAACAGAATTTTTTATTGATTTTGTTCCATTTTACGATAAATTTCGGGCTGTTTCTTCCATACAAGTTATTATTGAATTGATTCTGCCAATACTCGCGATAGTTGGGCTTCATCAGTTTTTTAATATGTTTGAAAAAGAAAAAGAAAAGAAAAAAGCGTTACTTTATGCTACAGGAATTGTAGGTGGACTCACCTTACTATTTATTCTTTTCAAATCATCACTTTTCGACTTTGCAAGCCCTTACGACAGCTACTTTAGGGATGAAATGGGTTTACCGTTTTTGGAAGCCATTCGCGAAGATAGAATGTCACTTTTCACCTCAGATGCAATACGTTCCTTGATTTTTGTGGTTTTAACGGCAGCAGTTCTTTGGTTTTTTATGAAAGGAACTTTGAAAAAAGGATTCGCCATTGCAGCGCTATGCGTTTTGATGTTAGTAGATTTAGTAGGTGTTGATAGAAGATATGTTGATGAAGATGCTTTTGTACAAGCAAAATTTGTTGACGAACCTTTTCAAAAGAATGGCGCAGACGAACAAATTTTAAAAGACGACGGTCATTATCGCGTGTACGATGCATCTGGGAGTGCTTTTAATAGTGGACGTGCCAGTTATTATCACAATGCTTTAGGAGGTTATCACGCTGCAAAACCTGGCAGAATGCAGGATCTCTTTGAATTCTATATAAGTCAAGGAAATATAGGCATTCTTAATATGATGAATGTACGCTACATCATTACACAATCCAAGAATGGTGGGCCCGTAGCACAGCGAAATCCGTATGCAAATGGCGATGCTTGGTTTGTTGAAAACGTTCAGCCTGCGGAGAATGCGAATGAAGAAATCCAGCTTTTAGATAGTTTGGACACAAAGAAAACGGCGGTTATTAATAAAGAATTTCTCTCAAAAATTCCTAATAAAAAAATTGAAAGAGATAGCACAGCGTCGATTGAACTTTTTACATATAAGCCAAATCATTTAGTGTATGAATCTTCAACAAAAACAGAACAATTAGCGGTTTTTCCAGAAGTGTATTATCCAAAAGGATGGAACGCATATATTAATGGAAAGCCCGCGGAATATTTTAGAGTTAATTATGTTTTAAGAGCGATGATAATTCCTCCAGGAAACAATAAAATTGAGTTTAAGTTTGAACCAAAAGTAGTTCAAACGGGAAGCACTATTTCTTTAATAAGTAGTATAATACTTTTATTGATTTTGTTGAGTGGTTTATATTTTACTTTTCGGAAGAAAGAAATTAAAGAATAAATGAAAAGAGCTCTAATCATCACATATTATTGGCCTCCAGCAGGCGGTCCGGGCGTACAGCGATGGTTGAAGTTTGTAAAGTATTTTAGAGAATTTGGTGTAGAACCAATAGTTTACGCACCCGAAAACCCAAACTATCCTTTAGTTGATGAAAATTTTTCTTCTGAAATTCCTTCAGATATTGAAATTATAAAGCAACCAATCAACGAACCATATCGTTTTGCGAAGCTATTTTCAAAAAAGAAAACTAAACAAATAAGTAGCGGTATTATTTCAAAAAAAGAAGTTTCTGCATTGGAGAAGTTGATGCTCTATGTGCGTGGCAATTTTTTTATACCCGATGCGCGCGTGGGTTGGGTAAAACCTTCGGTTGTATTTCTTTCAAAATATATTGCTGAAAACGCTGTGGATGTTGTAATAACAACAGGGCCGCCACACAGCCTTCACTTAATTGGAATACAACTCCAAAAAGAATTGAATGTAAAATGGATTGCAGATTTCCGCGATCCGTGGACTACGATTCATTACCATAAATCACTTCGACTTAGTAAAGCTTCGGAACGGAAACATAAAGAGATGGAGGCTTTGGTTTTAAATTCGGCAGATTTTATTACTGTTACAAGCCCAACGACAAAGAAAGAGTTTGAAATGATAACCGATAAACCAATTGAGGTTATTACAAACGGTTACGATGTTTCAGAAGAAATAAATTTTGAAATGGATTTCAACTTTTCAATTTCGCATATTGGTTCGCTTTTAAGCGAACGAAACCCAGAAGTTTTATGGAAAATACTTGCCGAAATTTGCAAAGAGAACAATACTTTCAAAAAAGATTTAAAGTTGAAATTTGCAGGAGCGGTAAGCGAAGAAGTAAAAGAAAGCCTTGAAAATTTTCAGCTTACCAAAAACTGCGAATTTTTAGGGTATGTATCCCATTCTGAAGCTTTAAAACTTCAAAATCAATCTCAGGTTTTACTTTTGGTAGAAATAAACAGCGCAGAAACCCGCGCCATCATTCCAGGAAAACTTTTTGAATATTTAGTCGCTAAGCGGCCAATAATTGCATTAGGGCCAAAAGAAAGCGATATTGAAAAAATAATAATCGAAACCAAATCTGGCAATTTTTTCAGTTATTGGGATGATGATGAATTGAAGGTAGAAATTCTTCAACTATATCAACAATTTAAAAATGGAGGTTTAAAAATTACTTCCGAAAGTATTGAGAAGAAATATAGTAGGAGGGAACTTACTAAGCAAATGGTAGATATAGTCGAGAACTTTCTGAAAATCGAATAGTTATTTTCCATTAATAATACTTTTTAAATATATGAAAACCAGCTATAGTCTGTAGTATAATATTTTTTTCTAAGTGAAAAATTTCGGAGTTTGTGCTATTAAAACGAATTGAAACATTGAACCTTAAATTTGAAACCTTGAATCTCTAAAATTTAGCAGTAAGCCTAACATTAAAAATTCGTGGTGTTAAGTAATTCGGGATAGCATATTGCACTTTGGTATAAACGTCTCTTACAAAAGTGTTTGTAATAGAGTTCTGAACATCAAAAATATTGAATATTTCAGCGCCAATTGAAAACTCTTTAAAAGGCTTTAACCAGCCGCTTTCCCTAAGTTTAGTGTCGTCTACAATTACATAGCTTATACCAAGATCTGCACGTTTATAATCTCTTAAACGAGTTTGGTATTTATAAGGGTCTGCATAGCTTGGAGAACCTCCTGGAAGCCCAGTGTTGTAGGTTAAATTAAGATACATTTTAAGTGAAGGAATCACTTTTACGTAATCTTGAAAAAGCATTCCAAATTTTAAACGTTGATCTGTTGGGCGGTAAATAAAGCCGCGATCGTTTATGTTTTCTTCAGTTTTTAAATACCCAAAACTTATCCAGCTTTCCGTTCCGGGAACAAACTCTCCTGCCAAACGCAAATCGAGCCCATATGCATAAGCAACGGTATTGTTGTTGGCGCGGTAACGTATGCGAACGTTTTCTAATGTATACGAATTTACATCTGTTAAGTGTTTGTAATACAATTCAGAATTTAATCTGAATGCGCGATCCCACATTTTAATACTGTAATCATTTCCGAATACAATATGTACGGATTGCTGCGCTTTCACGTCAGGACGAACCGTTCCAGTAGAGTCACGCAATTCACGATAAAAAGGAGGTTGGTGGTACATTCCACCAGAAAGACGGAAAAGCATATCCATTTCCCAATCTGGCTTAAAAGCAATCTGTGCTCTTGGGCTGAAAACGGTTTGCGAGGTACTGATAATATTTTTTCCACTTACCGTCCAATTTTGACCACGAACCCCAGCGTTAAGCCAAAGATCACCGTCACTAAGACTTGTTTTTCTACTCCATTGTGCATACCCAGAAATCCTGTCAATCTGAGTTTCATTTTGTGCTCGAACATTTGTGTAAGGCACAATTGGCGAAGTGTCTGGATCGTAAGGTTGGTTGTTTGGTGGAAATATTGGCGGGCGAATAGAAAACCCTGCTGAGTCAATAATTTCGTATTCCTGCACACGATCGCGAATATCCTCGCGGGTGTATTTTATGCCGTATTCAATTTTATTTTCTTCAATAGAAAGATTTCCTTTATGCTCTACGTTTAAAATTAGTGCATCAAGATCATTACGGGCGTGGGTAAGTTGGCTACCAATGCCGCGGGTAAATTCTACAGTTCCTAGCTCTTCGCTACCTAGTTCAGTATTTACTTCACCTAAACGGTATTCAGCAAGAATGTCATAATATTCCTGTTCGGTTGTTTGGTAAAGTGAGGCGATAAATTTTGCAGTATAATTGTCTGAAACTACCCAAGTCGATTTCAAAGCACCAAAATAGGTATTGTAGCGGTCTTCTTCACGACCTTCGTAAAATACTAAAAGTGCGATTGGGTCTGTAATGGTTCCGAAATTGGTTTGTCTTGTTAAAGGTCTATAATTATATTCATTTATAGAAACATTACCCAAAAAGCTAATTTCAAATTTATTTGATAATTTATAACTTAAATAAGTCTGCACATCTGCAAATTTAGGGCGGTAGTTAGTTTCGGTTTCTTTTGCTTGTACAAAAAGACTGTTGTCACGATACCTAATTCCTAAAATTCCTGAAAAGCGTCCGTTTTTTGAAATTCCTTCTACAGAGCCACTAGCTCCCAAAAGGCTTGCATCTATTGATGCGCCAAAATCTACAGGTTTGCGATAGGTAATATCTAAAACTGAAGAAAGTTTGTCGCCATATTTAGCTTGAAATCCACCTGCTGAAAATTCCACATTACTTGTAAGATCACTGTTTACAAAGCTTAAACCTTCTTGTTGGCCGCTTCGTATTAAAAATGGCCTGTAAACCTCAATTTCGTTTACGTACACTAAATTTTCGTCATAGTTTCCGCCACGTACGGCGTATTGTGTACTTAATTCATCATTACCATTAACGCCAGGAAGTGATTTTAAAAGGTTTTCAACACCAGCGTTTGCCCCAACCATTTTACGAATTGTTTCGGGTGAAATGGTTGTTACACCTTCTACGCGTTTGTTTTCACGCCCCAAAATTACTACCTCGCTTATTTGCTCTACAGTAGTATTCATTACAGGATTAAACTCGTAATCTTCATTGGGTGAAAGATTTACCGTTATCTGAACTTTTTTGTGAGTAACGTGTGAGAATGTTATTGTTGCATTTTCATTTGAAGGAATTTCCAATAAATAAAATCCGTTGAAATCTGAAATAGTTCCAGAATCATTATAAAGCACGTTGGTCCCAGAAACAGGTATATTATTTTCGTCTAAAATAATTCCTTTTACAGCTGCTTTTTGAGCAAAGGCGATAGTTGCAAAGCAAAAGAAAAGTAGAGTGAGTGATAGTTTTATTGTTTTCAAAAGCAAGGGTTAGGGATGTTTTCTGAAAAATTTTGCTTCAAATGTAGCACTATTTCCAACATTATCGAGTACTATAAGTTTCAAATTATTCTCAGATTCCAAATTAACGTTATCATTAAAATTATAAGTTAGAACGTCTTTTTTGTAATCATATTCCATTAAAATGTATTTTCCGTTGATTGTTGCTCGGTACGAACTTATTCCGCTGAGATCGTCAGTAATTTTTATTTGTAAATAATTTTGATTGCTTATCCATTTATCTTCCGCAAAATTAAGTGGTTTAATTTTAGGTGCGGTGGTATCTGAAGCCACGGTGTAGTTGCCAAAGGTTCTAGTTTTGGCTGTTAACTTGTTGCCGTTGCGTGTGGTTGAAGTGTAATAAGGATCACCTTTATAATTAAGTCTTCCTAAATATAATTTGTCTTTATCTACGTCATTATAAGCCGAAATGTCTGCTGTAATTGAAATGTTTTTATGAATGGGTATAATATCTTCATGAAATTTTAAAACATCGCCCTCATCTTTTATAACTAGATAAGTGTCTTCATATAAACTATTGGCAGGTATATAAATGCTGAAAATACCTTTGGTTATTGACGTAGCATGATCTGCGTATATATAATCGTCTGTTTTTTTTGTTTTTTTTAAATTCAACACTTCCACTTTTTTTCCTTCAATGGGTACAGAAATAAATACACGGTTGCCCTTAAAGTCATTAACTTCAATAGAATAAATGGATTGTAAACTATCTTTTATGTTCAAGAAACCGTTTTGATCTTCCTTAGTAATAATACTCAGCGGATTGTTTTCTTCCCTAAAAAGCTTTTGAACCATACTTTTATTGGTTTCATAATAATTATAATCAGTATAGCGATTTAAATATCTTGTTTCAGAAAATGAAAATTTATTGAAAAGCACCTCGAAACTTTCTGAACCGTTAAATCGTGTTTCAATTTTATATGAACCATTTTTATTTGAAGCGCCATCTTGCTGGTCGTAGGTGGTTATTCCGAAGCCAATTTTTCCATAGGCTGTTAAACTTTCGGTTTTATAGTTGCCATCTTTCTGCTTTATTAATCTAATTTTTGTTCTATTTTGGCTTTGGTTAACGTGCGCATCCTCACCAATAGGGTAGACGAAAATAGCACTAACAATGGGGGTTTTTGAATCGGGAATATCAATTCCAAATAAAAGCGGATTCATAGGTCTTTGGGAAGCATCTCGAATTTCAAAATGCAAATGTGGTCCGCCACTGCCACCAGTGTTTCCGGTATAAGCAATTAATTCTCCCTTTTTTACAGCCAATAATGTTTTGTCTGGGAAAAGTTCAGTTTCGTAAGTCTCCTTTGCATATTGGTTTTCTTTTACATATTTTTCAATATCGCCTGCATAACTTTTAAGATGCGCATAAACGGTAGTGTAACCGTTGGGGTGAAGTATATATAAAGCTTTTCCATAGCCAAAATGTCCTACTTTTATGCGTGTAACATAACCATCTGCGGGTGCATAAATAGGAAGTCCTTCTCGCTGTTTGGTTTTTATGTCTAGCCCGCTATGGAAATGATTAGCGCGCATTTCGCCAAAATTGCCTGCAAGTATTAAGTCTATATCTAATGGATTAGAAAAATAATCGGTTGGAAATTCGCTTTGTGCATTAGTAAGCGCACTGCATAAAAGTAATATTGTAAACAATTTCTTCATAGTGCAAAAATAGGAATACGTTACGATTATAATAGGGGGGTAGTATTGATTTATTGAGACTTTCTTCAATAATACAAAAAATTATAGAAATCTGTTTGCTTATTACGGATGGTATGCTAACTTTGTGAAAGAAGTATTGAATATAAATTTTAATGAGTAATCTTTCTGAAATAGTTGATTCTCTTGAGAATAGAGTTGGCAAGTTGCTTACAAAGCACGAAAAATTAAAATTTGCCAAAGCAGAATTGGAAGAAGAAGTTGTTGTTTTAAAATCAAAACAGCAACAATTTGAAAATGAAATTGAAACTTTAACCGAAAAATGCAATTCATTAAAATTAGCAAATTCAATGCTCGGCAGCGACCAACATAAACGAGATACAAAACTCAAGATAAACGCTCTAGTTCGGGAAATTGACTATTGCATTACCCACCTTTCCGAATAATAATATAACAATGGCCGAACCATTAAAAATAAAACTATCCATTGCAGACAGGGTTTACCCCTTGACAATCAATCCTTTACAAGAAGAGGGGCTACGTTTGGCAAGCAAGAAGATAGAAGAAATGATTAAAAAGTTCGAGCAAAGTTACGCCGTGCGCGACAAACAGGATGTATTGGCCATGTGTGCCCTCCAGTTTGCAGCTCAGGTAGAGCAAAAACAAATTGATACATCTAGCGATACACAAGAAACAGAGGCAAAGCTTACCGCTTTAAATCAGCTATTGCAGGAGCAATTATCATAACGTTCTTTAAATTAAACAAGGTTACTGCCTACATTAATATTAATTTTTGTTAAACTCAACACTATTTCTTTAAAAAGGGTGAGTTGAAGTTGTAAAAGCGTGCCGTCTTCGAGCGGATTCTTGACCAACTTGTTAGCCCTAAACATTTCTTTAAAGGAGTTTATTCAAAATAATTGTATTGATGTAGGCTTTTTTTATACATATAACTCAACTAAAAAATGGACATAATAACTATTGTAATTGGTGCAATTGTAGGTATTGCAATTGGCTTTTTTATTGCAAAAATACTAGAGCGTAATAACGCTTCCCAACTGATACAAAGAGCAAAAAAGAGTGCGTCGGCAATGCTAAAGGAAGCAAAATCTGAAGCTGAAACAATTAAAAAAGATAAAATACTTCAAGCAAAAGAAAAGTTTTTAGAACTAAAATCTGAACACGAAAAAGTAATTTTAAGTCGTGACAGAAAAATATCGGATGCAGAAAAGAGAACCCGCGATAAAGAATCTCAAGTTTCTAACGAGGTTGCTAAATCTAAAAAACTAAATTCAGAATTAGAAGAAAAACAAGGCGATTACAACGAACGACTTTCTGTTTTAGATAAAAAGCAAAACGAAATTGAAAAAATGCACCGTCGCCAAGTGGAACAGTTAGAGGTTATTAGCAGTCTTTCTGCAGATAATGCCAAGGCGCAGTTAATGGAAAGTTTAAAAGACGAAGCCAAAACACAAGCAATGGCGTACGTACAACATTCTGTTGAAGAAGCAAAAATGACCGCCCAGCAAGAAGCTAAAAAAATTATAATTAATACTATACAGCGTATTGGTACTGAGGAAGCTGTTGAAAATTGTGTGTCTGTTTTTAACCTTGAAAGTGATGACGTAAAAGGTAGAATTATTGGTCGTGAAGGACGAAATATTCGTGCCATAGAAGCCGCAACAGGTGTTGAAATTATTGTAGACGATACACCAGAAGCAATTATTCTTTCCTGTTTTGATTCCGTGAGAAGAGAAATTGCACGTTTATCATTACACAAATTGGTAACGGATGGACGTATTCACTCTGCACGTATTGAAGAAGTAGTTCAAAAAACTACAAAGCAAATTGAAGAAGAAATAATAGAGGTTGGAAAACGTACCGTTATTGATTTAGGAATCCACGGATTACACCCAGAACTTATAAAAGCAGTAGGACGTATGAAATATCGTTCGTCTTATGGCCAAAACCTGCTACATCACTCGCGTGAAGTTGCAAGACTTTGTGGCGTAATGGCGGCAGAACTTGGTTTAAACGCCAAACTAGCTAAAAGAGCCGGATTGCTTCATGATATTGGGAAAGTTCCAGAAATGGAAACTGAAATGCCTCACGCACTATTGGGAATGCAATGGGCAGAAAAACACGGTGAAAAACCAGAAGTATGCAACGCCATAGGTGCTCACCATGACGAAATTGAAATGACTGGCTTACTATCGCCAATAGTCCAGGTTTGTGATGCTATCAGTGGCGCAAGACCAGGTGCAAGACGTCAAGTATTAGACTCTTATATACAACGTTTGAAGGACTTAGAAGATATAGCTTTCGGATTTGGTGGTGTAAATAAAGCATACGCAATACAAGCAGGGCGAGAACTACGTGTAATGGTCGAAAGTGATAAAGTGAGCGACGAAAAAGCTGCGCAACTTTCTTTTGAAATTTCACAAAAAATACAAACGGATATGACCTATCCTGGACAGGTGAAAGTAACAGTAATCCGTGAAACTAGAGCTGTCAATATTGCGAAGTAAAACCCCCTAACAACCTAAAGGGGAACCATACTCAAAAAAAGAAGAGGTCGTCTAAAAAGGGCAGCCTTTTTTGATGATTATTTTTGATATATTTTGTATCTTCATGGATCATTCTCAAAAGTTGTGTTTGAATTGAAACAGAATTCTGATTTTTGTTTAAAAATTAAGCTTTGGACAATTATCTATACTCACTCCATTTAGGTTTTCGGGAATCCAAGATTTCACCATCTAAATTAACCGATTAATAATCAATCATTTAGCATTATTTTTCTTGGTGTTGTC
>CAZFUX010000009.1:0-22961 GCA_964522085.1 uncultured Aequorivita sp. | reverse complement strand
TTTTCAAATTATTAAACCCGATTTTTAGGGTTCCTATGTGTAGTGAGTATAAATACTTCATTAAAACTAGTTTAAAGATTGTTTTTCAGTATCATTAAAATTCTCAGAATTCAAAACAAATTCCTTAATTATAGTTTTTAATTCTTTGGAAGAAATAGCTTCTAAGTTATTTATAATTAGTTGTTTGTCTTCCTCTGTCTTTTTATTATATCCTAAAAATTTCGGTGAATTTTCTTGAACAGACAATCTTATGTAATGGATTTCAATATTTGAAGGTTCTGCTTTTATTGCACTTTCAATTAGAGAAACACCTTCTTTAAAAAAATCTTTTTTATCTTTTCTGCCTTTTGCAAATTTTGCTTTCAACGTTAAAACTGCTCCTCTGTAGGCCAGTAAAACAGGCTTTTTTGCAGAACTGATAGTTGCTAAATCACCGTCAAGTTTGGTTGTAATTTCAGAATTTTCCACTGCTTTTAGGTATTGTATTCGGATTTCTTTTACTTCCTGAGCGGTTCCTATAAAAGAAACAAAAAGTGTTATGAGAAAAATTAATCTTTTAAACATAATTTTTTAGCATCTCCCAAACCTGACAGGTCTTAAAAACAAGTCAGGTTTAGATTTTGATTATTTCTTAAACAATTTTAAAAGTTGCACTCAACTTTAAGGCAACTGTTTCTTCATAAGAAGTAACGTTCTTTACTTTTACTTCACCGTTTTCTTCCGTAATATCAATGGCAATTTGTAAATCTGGATTTTTATCAGGGTTGATAATTGCCATAAATTTTATGTTTGATGAAACTGCCAAAAACAAATTTTTCTTTGTTGCTTCTTCTGTCAATTCTTTAATTATCTGAATCATACAAACGCCTGGCATAACAGGATTTCCAGGAAAATGGCCTTTAAATATTGCGTGATCTTTATTTAAATGAACCTTTGCCAAAATGCCTCCATCTGTGGTTTCGATTGCTGTAATTTTATATAATCCTTCGATGAGCATATTATTGTTTTTTAAATTTTTCCAAGTCTATTTTTAGCTTGATATTATTGTGTACGATGCTTATAGTATCGGCGATATTTTCTTCGGAAGAAGTGAAATTAATTTCCAATTTTTCCTTTGTTTTAGATGTGTTTACAATTTTTTCAAGGGTTGAAAAATCAATATCTAAAAAGTAAAAATTGAATCTATTTTCACTTTGGGTTTTGTAAACTGTTTGATTTTTAGAACTATAAACTTCTAAGATTTTAGCTTTTTCATTAACTAATAATTTAAAATCATCTCTTAAAATATTGATAATAAATTTTTTATCAAAATCTTCAACCACAAAATTTTTTGTAAATGTATCGCCTTCATATTGAAAATCAAACAGTTTACTTCCAAATTCGGTTGTAAAAACTACTCTGTGGCTTTCAAAACCGATCTTTTTTATGATTAAAATTCCACCAAAATTTTTGTTGTAAACTTCAATCTTTGCTTTATAAACATAATCAATTTCAGGATTAGAAAAATACGGATTTTTAATCCCGATAGCTATCGGGACAGTTTTATTGAAATCAACCTGTCTTAAACCTTCGGTAGTCCTTAAGGAACACGAAAGCAAAACAAAACTTGAAAGAAAACTAATTACTAAAAACCGAATCATCAACTGTGCTGTTTAAGGTTCGATTGCTGAAAATAATACGTGTAAAATCTTGTGATGGCTCAATCATTTTTACTTCGTGAACTTGTGCATCGTCTTTGTTAAAAAGCAACTCAAAAGAAGCAATATAACTCGCTATTTTCTTGTCCTTCGGAGTAAAAACGGCTTTAGTATGTTTTGGCGTTTTAAAGAATGAAACCGTAAAATCTGCATCGTTAAACATATTGCCTTTTACGCTATTCACAATTAATTGGTTTAGTTTTTTAAAGAGTTTGCTATTGCCAATATTTACTTCACTTTTTGTGCCTCCATCATTAATTAGCAATTGATCTTCCTTAAAAATAACGCTGTATTTGTATGGATTTGTGTATTCCCACTTTACCAAGTTAGGTGTTTTAAAAACCATTTTTCCTGAAGTTTTAACATCATCAGCCAAAAAATCGAGGTGTTTGTATTGTACAAAATCTGTTTTAATAGTTTTGGTATTTTTTGCAGAAGCGATTACTTTTTCTTTGAAAGAAGCATTTTCCGAAGCATTCATAGCAGTTTCCTGCGCCTGAATTGAAGTACCAATAAGAATAAAAAACAGCAATAAAAAATAACTACGCATAAGCCTCAATTTCAAATAATCGATCCACTGGAACCGACTGCAATTCGTGCGACTGCAAAAATAGCAATAACTGTTCCAATACGGCAACGGTTTTTGCGCTGCTGTCGTGAAGTAGAATTATATCTCCTTTTTTTAAGTTTGAAATGACGCGTTTCAAAATTTTTTCTTCGGAAAGGTTTGTTGTGTCTAGGCTTCGTTTGCTCCAACCAATAGAAAAAAGCCCAGTCTTTTTCAATGCTTTTTTAATGTTCGGATTCGTTACGCCAAAAGGTGGGCGAAATAATTTCAGCTCCTTGCCTGTTATTTCTTTTAAAATTGAATTGGTTTGTTTCAATTCTAAAGCAACTTTTTCTGAAGAGAAAAATCCGAAGTTTTTAGAATGTGAATATGAATGATTCCCAATTGTGTGGCCTTCTTCAATAATTTGAAAAACTATTTCGGGATGCTTTTCAACGTTTTTTCCTATTAAAAAAAAGGTAGCTTTTGCGTTATGTTTTTCCAGAAGTGCCAAAACTTTTGGTGTAAAGCCAGAATTTGGACCATCATCAAAAGTTATTGAAACGTGTTTTTCTGAAGTTTTATAGTTCTGGTTTAAGGATTTTAAATGGTAGTTCCACTTAATTTGAAAAGAGCCTATAGCGGTAATAACCAACCATATTAAAACGAATAAAACGTAGAGCCAAGCCGGAACATCGCTAAAAAACCCACCGAGCAGCAATCCAAAAAAGACTACCAAAGCCAGCGCGTTTATGGTGTAAAACCTCAACATTTTTTTAGTAAAACCAAACTATGATTTTGGCCGCGATATTGATTGTAACACAAAACTGTTTTAATCTCTGAGGATTTAATTTCGTTAATTTTTACAATTTCAGGAATGGCTTGGGTTTTCAAAATTTTAGCAGCCAGCCAAACTCCAAAAGCAGAAACGGTATTATTTTCACCCACTAAATGTTTGTAAAAAATCTGTTGCGTTTTATTGAAAATCCCTTCGTAAAGTTGGCTGTAATAACCGTCAAAATCTACATCGCCGTTGTTGCCGAAAACTACTGCATCAATCTCTGAAACCTTCAAATTATTTTCTACCAAAAAGCTTTCTATAGTTTCGGAAACCTTTTCTTTAGCGAGTGTATTTAAAGTATCAACAGCAACTAATTCAGCACAACAATTCTCCTTTTTTTCGTTTGAAACTACAAAAAAGTTAGCCCCTTCACTGAAAACAGCACCTTCAGTTTTAGAATTTAAAACTTCGGAAATAGTAGTTGGCTTAGATTTTATATGATTGATTACACGGTGTACTTTCGTTGTATGAGTGCCTAATTCTTCCACACCACCAACTAAAATATCATTGGCTTCGTCGTTTTCTAATTGCATTTTAGCATCAAGCAAAGCAGATTCAAATGAAATGGTGGAATGAACGTAGGTAAAATTATATGCTTTACATTCTATCCCCAGTGCAATCTGCCCAGCAACTGTGTTGTGCGTGCTTTGAATAAAAGAAGTTGGTGTTAAATATTGTTCATTATTGTCAATAATAGCACTTACAAATTTTTCGGAATCTATCATACAACCCATTCCTGTTCCTGTAATGATTGCGTCTACAGTTTCTATTCCAGCTTCATCCATCGCTATTTTTGAAGCGACTACACCCATTTTTATGCCTTTAGCCATTCTACGCGAAGCAGCGGGCGAAATGTATTCTTTGTAGTTTGGATCTTGTGCGAAAATTACGGTGTCGTTGTAATCTGTAATTTCATCTAAAAAGATACTATTATCATACGTTTTTTGAGGCGAAATGGAAGCGATGCTATTTATATAAACCTTTTTCATTACGCTTCTTTTGAAAATATTACCGCAGAACAATTCCCTCCAAAACCAAATGAGTTTGAAAGAACAGTATTCAATTCTTTCTTCTTCAATTCTGTTTGTGGAATCATTGAAAATTCTTTCATTGGCGTTATAAAATTCAAGTTTGGAAAAATTACGTTGTTCTGCATTGCCAAAACCGAATAAACCGCTTCTATAGCTCCAGCAGCAGCCAAAGTGTGGCCTGTATATGCTTTAGTAGAACTGAATTCTGGCATTTCATCGCCAAAAACACGAAGTATTGCTCTTCCTTCTGAAAGGTCGTTATTTCCTGTTGCGGTTCCGTGGGCGTTTATATAATCAATTTCTGAAGCTTTCAAACCAGCTACTTTTAATGCTTTTTCCATCGCCAAAGTCGCGCCATCTCCATTATCTGAAGACGCCGTTTGGTGAAAAGCATCGTTTGCATTTCCATACCCTTTTACGTAGGCAAGTACTTTTTTGTTTTCGGCTTTTACTACTGTATCACTTTCTAAAACTAGGAATGCGGCGGCTTCACCAAGATTTAACCCTTTTCGATTTTCGTCAAAAGGCGTGTTAAAAGTATCACTCAAAATCATCAAGGTTTTGAAACCGTTGATTGTGAATTTTGAAAGGCAATCTGCACCGCCAACCAAAACCCTGTCTAACTTTCCAGATTTAATTAATCTTGCGCCAAGCATAATTGCATTGGCGGCAGAAGAACAGGCAGTGCTAATGGTGGTTACTAAACTTTCTTCAATCCCTAATTGCTCGGCAATTTTTTGAGTAGAATCGCCCGCGTGGTGACTTTCAATATATTTTTGGGGTTCTTTTTCTGTAAGGTATTCGTAATAATATTTTTCAGTCATATCCATTCCGCCAATGCTTGTGCCAGAAATAATGCCTGTTTTGTATTTTTTGATGTCGGTAATTCCAGCATTGGTAATTGCTTCTTTCGCTGCAATGGCACCAAGCATTGTGGTGCGGGAATAGTTATTTGTTGATGGAAGATTTAGTTGAGCAATCAATTCATCGTTTGTGAATTTTACCTCACCCACCATAATTTCGTCGCGCTGAATAGTTTCAACATTTTCTACTCGGGTGATGCCTTTTCTTTCATTTATGAGCGCATCGTAGTTCTCTGCCGCATTGTTTCCAATTGCAGAAATAATGCCCATTCCAGTTATGGCTATGCCTTTGCTCATTTATGATTCATCTGATTAAAAGGTCTCGACTGCGCTCGACCTGACAATGTCTCCTCGAGCGCAGTCGAGAGGTTTTAGATAGAAAATTACTTCGTGCGGTTAGCCTCAATATAATCTGCCATTACTTGTACAGATTCAAAAATCTTTTTGCCTTCTTTTGGGTCGCTTAAACGGATGCCGTAGTCTTTGTCTAGCATAACGATAAGTTCTAAAGCATCTATGGAATCTAAACCAAGCCCATCACCAAAAAGGGCATCGTCATCCGCAATTTCTGCTACAGATACATCTTCAAGATTCAATTGCTCAATAATTTTCGCTTTTAATTCTTCTTTTAATTCGCTCATAATATATTGTATAATCTGGTTATTTCTTCGGTTGTATGTTCAATTCCGCCTTCGTTCTCTACTAAATAAAGAAAGGATTCGTAGCTGTTTTCATCATAATCTACCCAGCCACAAAGCACTTTTTCAGCTTTTTTACTTTGTAATAAACTGTTGGCATACAGCTGTAAATGTTCTGCGTTGAAGCGGTCAAAGATAAAAAAACTATTTTCAGAATACAGCCTGTGTTTTATACTTATCTCGCCCATACAAATATTTGGTAATGTATAAACAAAAACCGCCGGACTAGGGAAGTATTCGTCTTCATTTTCTATTGCAGCTTGATGTTTTTTATCAGTATCTAAACTGGAAGTTTTATTAGAAAAAATAAGTGCAATATTATTTTCTTCTTCATTTAAATCTTCAGATTTCAACAAAACATCTGCTGCTAAAAAAGCTAATTTGCTAAGGTTATCCATTTTAAAGAACTTGGAATAATCTGTTTTTAAAAACTTGTAAGCATTCTTTATAAATACTGCAAAATCTTCAGCTTCATCCATAAAAAGCCGTTCACCATTTACCGAAACGGTTTGGTTTTTAATATGACAGTAACTTTTTATTTTAAATTTTTCTTTCAAAATTGACACTAATCTTCAAATTCTTGCAAATGCGTATTGCAAACTATTTATTTCTTTTTACAAACTAACATTGTATGATAATCTCCCAGCTGGATGTCTTCTTGTAGCTTCAAACCTGCTTTATCTATCAATCTTAAAAATACACTGGCAGGATACATTTTACTGTTTCCATTGGCAAGCACTGTAAAATATAACGAAGTTGCTTCTAATATAAATTGCGAAGCGCGAAATGCTTGTCTGTCTGTAAAGGTTTCTACAATTATTAATTCAGCTTCATTGTCCATAGAATCTGCACAAGTGTTTAAAACTTTTACAATTTCATCTTCCGAAAAGCAATCCAAAAACTGACACATCCAAATTAAATCTGCACCCGTTGGTATTTGGGGATCTTCGGAAAGCCAATTAATAGCGTGACCCGAAATTCTGTCTTTAAAACCATTGCTTTCGGCATTTGCCATTGCCATATTTAACTGGCCAGGCAGATCGACTATTGTTATGTTTACGTCTTCATTAAAACTACAACATTTAATAGAAAACTTGCCCGTATTACCGCCAATGTCGAAGAGGTTTTTCGGATTTCTTTCAAAAATCTTTTCAAGTGCTTCTGAAAAAATATCATCAGAATAATGATGGTCAAAATCGAACCATGCCTTTTGCTCTTCGGGTTTTAGTTGTGAAAGGCCTTCATAAATAGTGGGCCAATTTCCCAATTCCTTTAAACCTTCTGGTTTTCCAGTTTTTATAGACTCATTTAAATGAAACAAGCCTTTATAGCAGACATCGTTTGCAAAATTAAGATTTACACTAGCAGTTTCGTTATAATTTAAAAAATAACCAACTTTAGTAAGTTCATATTTTTCCGCATCACATTTACTCACGATATTTGATGTTTGTGCAATTTCTAAAAGCACGCCAACGCCGTACTGGCTTAATGAAAGTTTTTCTGAAATCTCATCAGCTGTAGGACCGCCATTTTCTCGATGGTCAAAAATATAATTGAGAATGCCGAGCTTGCGAAGTGATACCGAGGCCTGAAAAACAAAGGGCGCAAAGGCAATCCGATGTGCTTCTTCCAGAGCTTCTACGGCATTCATTTTTTTAATAGAGTTTGACATTTTTGGTTGGTTAGTTAGTTGTTTTCTTAAAAATTACCGCAGTATTGCAACCTCCAAAACCCGATGCGGTTTTTAAAAAAGTATGCAACGATTGTGACGTATTGGTTGTTATGATATTTATTTTTTTTGAAACACCAAGTTCGGAAAATCCTTTTGAAGAAAAAAGCAAATCTTGGTTCATAGAGTGCATTCCCACAATGGTTTCTAACAATCCTGAAGCTCCCAAAGTATGACCAAAATAGCCTTTTAAACTATTAATAGGTGTATTTTTCATTCCCAAACGATTGAAAGCGACGGCCTCCATTTCGTCATTAAAAGAGGTTGCCGTGCCGTGGGCAGAAATATAATCTATTTGCGAAACGTCCAAATTAGCTTCATTTAAAGCAGCTTTTACACTTCGGAATAAACCTTCACCAGTTCGTGAAGGGCCTGAAATGTGGTTGGCGTCGTTACAGGTTGCATCTCCTAAAATTTCAATAGCTTCTTTTGGAAAATTTTCTTCTGAAGAAGTAACCAAAACACTTGCCGCTACTTCACCTAAATTTATACCAACCCTATTTTTATCATAAGGTTTGCAAGGTTCTGCAGATAATGCTTGGAAGGAATTAAAACCTGAAAGAATAAACTTTGTCACCAAATCGCCACTTGTTATAAAAACGTGGTCGTATTTGCCTTCAACTATAATACGTTTTGCCACTGAAATTGCTAAAACACCCGAAACACAGGCGTTAGACAATAAGATAGCTTCATTTTTAAAGCCGAAAAAGTTTTGAATTGTTTTTCCTAATTGGCTTAAATAAACACGATTTTCTGGAAAATTACTTTCTTTTTCAAGTACATCTATATTTCCTTTTGTAGTTGAAATTATGAGACCTACTTTTTCATTTAAAGTAATATTAGAAGCATCGATGACTTTTTTTAGTGAAAGAATCATCATTTGCTCCAGTTTCGTAAACCTTGAAGCGTCCGCAATTTTGTTGAATGTATCACTTATCAATTCCGAAGAAATCAATGAAGCGCAGAAAGGTTCTGGTAAAAGGGAAGTGTTTTCATATTTTTCTAAACCTGAAATTTCTTTCGATATAGATGCGACAACCGTTTCGCTGTCGAACCCAAGACTGCTGAAAATATTGTTATATGAAAGGTAGGTTTTCTTCATTTTTTAAATTCCCATTTTCTCTTTCCACTTTGCAAAAAAATCTGGTTTCGTCAATGAAAGGTTGCCATCTTCATCCAGAAAAACTTGAATTGTTTCACCCAAACAAACCAACCTTCCTTTTGGATCAAAAATTCTATATTTAAAAATCATTTTAGAAGCTCGCGAATTTATAAAGGTTGTTTTTATGGTTACCACATCGCCATAACGTAGTGGCAGCTTGTGTTCGCAAGAAGATTTTACGATTGGCGAAGTAAACCCATTTGCTTTCTGTTCTAAATACGAAATGCCATGCTCGCGTCCAAAAGCCTCGCGTCCATCCTCAAAATACTGGATGTAATTGCCGTGCCAAACAATTCCCAAAGGATCGGTTTCGGTGAAACGCACACGGATTTCTGAAGTGAAACTTATTTCATTTTGATTGTTAGACAGCATTTTTTCTTCTGTTATAAATTATTGCAAGTAGGGTTGTTACGAGGAAGAACAACAATAATAACGAAATTTCGGGAAGGATTTTAGCAAAACCTACATTTCTTAAAAATACATCGTAAAACGCTTCCAGTCCCCAATTCATTGGTGAAATTTTTGAAATTAGCTGCATAAATTGCGGCATTACAAAAACGGGAACCCAAACACCACCAAGCGCAGCCAGAATTACAACTAATGTTGCTCCAAATGGCGCAGCTTGTTCTTGTGTTTTTGCGATAGTTCCTAAAAGTAATCCCAAACCAATTGCTGCCAATCCTGAAAAAAGGGCAACAACATAAAGCATTGGTAATTTTCCTGAAACATCAACTCCAGGAAGTCCGATTGCTGGAAAAAGATAAATTCCAACAAGCAACATCAAAGTAAATTGAAGCAAGCAAACACCCAAATACACAATTGTTTTTCCTCCTAAAACGGTGGCGTAACTTACTGGATTAGTTCGTAAACGAACGAATGTACCTTGGTTTTTTTCTTTCACCAAATTGATTGCAAGCGGAACTATTATAAAGAAAATTGCAAAAAGCGTCCAAGCTGGAACGTTGTGTTGTGCAGAGTTAGGGATAATTTCCTCATTGTTTTTTGTAGGAAGTATTTCTTTGAAAGCAATAAAATTTTCAGTGTCGAAGATTGGTTCAGAATCTTCTTCGCCCAATTCAGTTTGAAAAGCTTTGTAAATGCTTTGGGTTTCAATTTTTGAAATCATTTTATCGATTCCGTTTTTTACTGAAGATTTGAAACTAACTTGTGTTGCGGGATCAAAATAAAGACGAACTTCCTTTGATGCAATTGTTTCTTTTGGAGTAACTAAACTATCTTCCTCTATTCCAAATTTCGACAAAATACCTTCTACATTTTGGTCAACTTTTTTTTGAAGAGAAGCCGAAAGATTTTCTGGAATTACTATTGCCAATTGATATTTTCCAGCAAAAACGGCTTCTTTTGCTTCTTCTTCAGAAGATTTCTGAATAATTTCAAAGGAATTGGATTCTGAAAGATTTGTAATAATGTTTTCTGAAACTTCACCTTTATCATTATCCACCAAAAGCACCGGAATTTTAATATCGCTAATGGTTTTAAAAGTGCTGTCTTGCACCAACGTAATAACAATTAATAGCAACATTGGCATTATAAAAAGAATGGCTATACCTCCTAAATCTCGGATTAGCAAAAGTATTTCTTTATATGTTGAAGCCCAAATTTTATGCATAATCGCGAAGAGCGTTGCCTGTTTTTGCTAAAAATACATCTTCTAGATTATTGGCGCCGGTTTGGTTTTTTATTAATTGTGAAGGGATTCCTTTTATTATAATTTCACCATTATCGATAATTGCAACTTTGGTGCAGAAAACCTCAGCTTCGTTTAAATGATGCGATGTGTAAACTATTGTAGTTCCTTGATTATTTAGTGATTTTAAGTGGTCTATTATTACATTCTTGGATTGTACATCTACGCCAACCGTGGGTTCGTCAAGAAATAAAACCCTTGGCTTATGAAGAATTCCAGCAATTAAATTAACGCGACGTTTCATTCCGCCAGAAAAAGTAGCCGTTCTTTTATGAGCGAATTTTGAAAGTCCCATAATTTCCAAATGCTCGTTGATTGAATTTTTTAGCATTTCGCCTTTAATACCGTACATACTTCCGAAGTATTGCAAATTCTCAAAAGCTGTAAGGGTTGGGTAGAGCGCATATTCCTGCGGTACAATGCCAATTAATTGTTTTAACTGGTTTTTGTTTTCTTTAAAATTCAATTCATTTATTGTGAAGGAACCTGAAGTAGGTTTCAGCAGTGAAGTCAACATTGAAATCAAAGTAGTTTTTCCCGCACCGTTTGGGCCTAAAAGACCGTAAATCTCCCCTTCATCAACTTTCAAACTAAGGTCTTTTACCGAGAAATTTTCGGAGCCTTTGTATTTTTTTGAAAGTTGGTTTATTTGTATCATTTGTTATTACACAGCGTTGTAAAGAGAACTATGGGGTTTTTAAATCGCCCTTTTTAACTTCTTAAAAAACACTTTTTCCAAATCGGCAATATGGTCTAATTGGTCGGCTACTTTATTATAGCTGTCTGTTTGGGCACTTCGGTTTTTGTAAATTCTTGATGCTTCTAAGGCAAAATCTCGCCACAAATCGCCTATTTCAGTCATTTCTTTAGAAAGTTCCAAGAGCTTTTCATTTCCTAATAACTTTCCAGATTCCTGTAAAAAAGCTGCATAAATATATCGAAATCCACCGCCGCCAGTACCTATTTCCTCTTGCATCCGTACTACTTGACCTAAATAATGGTTTGCGGTTTTTATGCCTTTTTGTTTTGGCCACTTGCGAATTAAGCCTGCAATTTTATGGATTCCTTTTACGCCAACATATGAAACTGGTGCAAGCATTGCCCTGCAAGTATCTTTAATTCCTTTTACGATTGCTGTTTCAAGCTCTAGTTTTTCTGGGAAGGCGATTGGGTAGTACATATGCCCTTTGGGAGCAAATGCTCCTTTTGCAAAACGTACTTTTTCTAATTCTTTTTCGGATAGAGATGTAACGTCTTCCATCACCGGATCGCTTATTAAATAACGATTGCCCTGCTTTCCATAAACCACCATATTATGAGCGTTGAAATGAAAACGATATTCATCAGGAAAATATAGCAGATTATAAACCCCAACTTGCAAACCAACGGGATTGTTTTTTTCTAGATTCTCATCCAAACGAGCTTGTGCATCTTTTGGATTTCTGAATTTTTCACGTTTCATTTTTATTCCTGTTCGCTTCGCAAACTTCTTAAAAATGTGTCCTGGTAATGCGCGATAGGTAATTACTGGAGCGTGATTCACTTTTAACAATGGAATGTAGCAAAACAACAAACCGCTACCAATACCAAAAACCATTGGTTCACTAACACTGAAACCATTGTGTTTCATCAAGTTTGAAACTACGCCGTTTTCGCAGTGGGCAGATTGATGATGGGTAAAATTTATTTCCATTATTTTGAAATATTCTGAAGTTCTTCTACTGAAATATCAAAAACCTCAGCGTATTTATTTAAAGTTTTATCATTCAATTTTTTAAAAACTGAAGGTTTAAAGTGTCGTTTTACTTTCCATTGCCAAAAACCTACATAACTTGCTAAAATGCCAACATCCATTTTATGGAGTTCCATATAATACTCAATTGGACTAGTTTCGCCTGCAATTACACGATTTTTAGCATCTGTAATGCGTTCGTTTATATCATCAATAGCATTGTTTAACGCTACTGTTTTTGGCTCCCATCCAGTGCTATTTTCTGTGGTGTATTCGCCATTTTCATCCACGGCATAACAGAGTTCACGAAAATTTGCCGATGCTAAATTACTTTTGTCTTGTGGCACTTCTTTTTTCTTCATAAATCAGACTTCGTGGATTAAAAAATTCATGGTAGAAGATACAATTAATTTTTTAGCGAGAAATGTTTCTGCATGAAGGCTGCACATTGTCATTTCGCCTGTATCAAATCTTGAGAGGAGCTTTGCTTTGGTAATGATCGTTTCGCCAACTTTAGGCAATTCAAAAATTTCAACTTTTTTGATGGCACTTATGTAACCAACTAACTCATTGCCAGTTCCTTCTACATCATCTTTTTTAAAAAAAGTTTGTCCTACAACGCATGAAGCGGCTTGGGCGGCATTTTCAATGAGTCCGGTTTCTGAAAGTTTTCCTTCTTTCAAAAAAACGCAATCTTCTGAAATATAAAATTGGGTTGAAACAGAATTTTCATCTATTTCCAGAACCGAAGTAACCATCAACATCGGTTTACGGTGCGGTAAAAAATTTGAAATGTCAATATTTGAAATATCCAGTGCCTTCATTTAAGGAGCTAAAACGGTTTTCATTTCAATAGTTGCAATGGTTTTGCTATCGCATTCGGTTTCGACAGTTACAAGTGTAACGCCCAATATTTCGTGAAGTATATTTACAGTAGTTTTTAACTCTTTTCCGAGGGTAGGAAGTTCAAAAATTTCAACTTTTTTAATGGCTCCAATGTAGCCTGTTGGAGGATCTTCTTTTTTCAGAAAAAACTGATAGCCTGTGTATAACGCAACCGATTGCGCCATATGCTCAATTAATCCTGGCGCGTTAAATGTTTCGTTATTTGTAAAAATATTTTCTTCTGAAACTGTTAGTCCAGCTATTGCTTTTTTATCTTCAAAATGAAGTAGTTTGTCTACCATTACAAACGGCAGTTTCTGCGGAATCAATTTTCCGATGAAATCTTTGTCCGTTATTTTTTTGGTAAATACATCCATTTAAACAACTGTTAAATATGCATAGGAATACGCAAATCTGGCACTTTCGGGTACTTGACAAAATATTCTATCTCCTTTTTTAAGGTTTCCGGAATGCACTAATTCTTCCAACATTAAATATATTGAACCAGCGCCAACGTTTCCTACTTTTTGAAGGTTCAAAAACCATTTGTCCCACGGTAAATGAAAGCCTTGGCGTTCAATTTCATTATAAAGATTTTCTTTGAAGTAGTATGAAGAAATATGCGGTAGATAATAATCTATATCGTCTTCAGTTATTTTATGTTTTGCCATTGCATCTTTCATGCTTTCCACTCCTTTTTGAAGAATGTTTTCGCCTAAAAGTTTTACATCTTGTTTCATTGCAAAAAGTGACATTTTGCCCCAAACATCTGCTGGGTATTCACTCCACGGTTTTAGGCTTCCGTCTTCTTGTTTATCACCACCGGCATACATACAAGTGTCGAGTTCGAAAGCGTAACTGTAGCCTTCCATCCATTCAATTTTTAATGGCGTTTCTCCATTCGGTTCGTTTTCTAAAAGGACTGCTCCTGCACCGTCAGAAAGCATCCAGCGCAAAAATTCTTTATTGAAAGCTAAGATTGAATTTTCTTCTACTTCCTTTAAATGCGATACTTCATCTTCAAAAATATCAGATTTCATCCACGAAGAAGTTCTTTCAGAACCTGTGCATACTGCATTTTTAACTTGTTCTGATTTTATGGCCATATAACCATATTTTAAAGCGTTCATTCCAGTGCAACAAGCTCCTGAAGGGGAATTTACTTCCAAGTTTCCATTTTTTAAATACCCATGAACCATTGCAGCGTGACTTGGTAAAATTTGGTCTGGACTTGAAGTACCGCAAGACAGCAATTCAATTTCGTTTTTGTTGAAAGTATCATCACACAAAGCCTCAACAGCTTCTGCGGCAAGTTGAGCGTTATTATGGGTTACATTTCCATCTTTATCAATGGCGTAATAACGTGTTTTAATTTGATTGTTCCGAAGAATTATTCGGCGTGCTTTTGAGGTTTTTCCGTTAATGACACCAAGCTTTTCTTCCATGGCCTCATTTTCAACGGGTTCATTAGGTAAAAACTTCGAAATCCTAGTAATGTAAACGTTCTCCATTAATCCTTCTTTAATAATACTGATGAATAATAGGCTTTATCTCTTTGAATTTTGCGGTACATGGGGAGATAAGTGAGCAAAAATACAATAAATACTATTGGAGCTATGAGCCATATTGCAAATAACAAATAATATTTAAAATAAACGAGCCATTTGCGACTTTCTTCACCTTCTTTTTTAATTAAATAGTTAGCCCATTTTGTGAAAACTAAATTTCCACGAATATCTGTGGCGATGAGTGAGGGATCTACTTTTATTGCACCAATTTTTAAAAGGTTAGCTTGAAGATTAGTATATTCATTTTGAAGCAACCCTTCTTTAATAGGAATTCCAAAGCGGGAAGAATCTTCAATATCATTATCTGAAACTCCCGGCTTTGGGAAGATGCCGAACATTCTGGTTTTCTTGCCACCCACTAACCAATGTACAATTGTTATTACACTTATGTGATTAATATTCCTATCTACCAAAGCAATATTTCCAACCAATTTAGCATTGTTTGCGACTAATAATTTCTTCACCTTTTCTTGTGCCATAATCCACATATTTCTGCTGGCAGAAACGGTTACAACTGTCGTGTTTGCGAGCAATGGCTTTGCTTCTTCAGATTTTAAAAATGAATTTATTGGGATGCAAGGCGTTAAATACCACGTTGTATATCCTAAAATAATAAGATCATATTTTTTCTGAAGAATTTCAGATGGAACAGCTTCCAAAGGAGTTGGAATTTGAAGAAAAGTTTCAGGGAAAGCGTTATAAAATTCAGTTTCTGTCCACGGAAAAGGGAATTTTTTCTTTGGAACTATTTCGTAATATGAAATATTCACTTTTTCACCAGAAACTGATGATGCAATATTCTTCAGAATATCGGTTAACTGCCCAGATTGGGAATAGTATATTATTAAAATTTCTTTCATATCTAATCGTTCCTTTTCCAAAAATCGAAATAATTAAACCATTGTGATGGATATTTTTTCAGTATCCATTCTACACTTTCTGTATATTTTTTCAGTAATCCTTGAGCATCACGGTTTTTTACTTCGGCTTGACGTGCGTATAGGTGATAATGTTTTGTGGTTTCTTTCATCACGTAAACGAAGAGAACCGGAACGTTTAATCTGCTAGCCAGCAAAAATGGACCCGCGGGAAAGTTTGCTTCTTTTCCCATCAAAGATTCTGTTAACACTTTTTGGCCTTTCATATACCTATCGCCTGTAAAGCAGACCAATTCGCCATTTGTAAGTGCGTTGTTTATTTCAAAAACATGAGTCATATCTTCTTTTACCAATATAAACTTCACTTTAGATCGCATAGTTACTTTTTCCATGTATTCCTTAATATTTTGGTGTTCGGCGTCTGTAGTTACAAGGCTTATTTGTGAACGGGTATCAATCTCTTCAAAAAAATATTCGGCAATTTCAAAATTACCAACGTGGGCACTTATCATTATACCGCCTTGTTTTTTGTCCAGAAGATCGGTTATATTTTCAACACCGTCACATTTATACGTGAATTGACTTTTTAATCCTGAGGAGATTGCAGCCTTATCTATAATTGTTTTTCCGAAAACGTAATAACTTTTATAAACGCTGAAAAGGCTTCTCAGAAAAGAATATTTAAGCCTTTTTCGGAAATAATAGTAAATGGAACAGGTACTTTTTCCTGCAAAGAAAAAGTAATAAAGTGCAACAAAGTAAAGGAGGCTATAAGCAGCACCAATCCCTAATTTTGTTATAAAAAATATAAAGATTTTATACCCTAAAACGGTGCCTTTACTCTTGCCTTCCCAATCGCCCGCCATATATAATTTTTGGAAATTTTAGCTGACTTTTGCTTCAATCAGATCATAAAAATCTTGAAGCGTGATTACATTTGCGAAGTCTTCGCCAGTTAGTTTTACGCCAAAGTTAGACTCAATGGCAACTACCAAATCTACAAAGTCCAAGCTATCCAACTCTAAAGCTTCTTTTAGGTTGGCTTTTGGCTCAATATCTTCGGATTCAACCTCAAACTCATCTACCAGAAAGTAGTTTATCTTTTCAACTATAACTTCTTTGTTCATTTTTACTGTTTGCATTTTTTTATAATTAATGCGGAATTGGTTCCTCCAAAACCAAAAGAATTCGACAAAAATACATCAATTTTTTTGTTTAACGTTTTCTTAACAAAGTTTAATTTTGAAGCTACCTCGTCTGGTGTTTCCAGATTTATGTTTGGTGCAATAAAGGAGTGTTCCATCATAAGCATGGAATATATTACTTCGCTTGCTCCTGCCATCCAACATTCGTGACCGGTCATTGATTTTGTGGAACTTACAAAAGGTCCATTTTCGCCAAAAACATCGGTAATTGCCAACGCCTCGTTTGCATCGCCAACAAGGGTTGAAGTTGCGTGGGCATTTACATAATCTATTTCTGAAGCTTTTATGTTTGCTTGCTGCAAAGCCATTTTCATTGCTCTTGAAGGTCCATCAACATTTGGGGTTGAAATATGGTCGCCATTTGATGAAAAACCGTAACCAATAATTTCGCCTAATATTGGTGCTCCACGTTTTACTGCACTTTCATAGCTTTCAATAACTAATGTCGCTCCTCCTCCACTTGGCACTAAGCCATCGCGGTCTTTATCGAATGGTCGACTTGCTTTTGTTGGGTCTAGTTCTGTTGAAAAAACGCCAAGACCATCAAAACTACCCATAGCGAGTTCGTTTATTTCTTGTGCTCCGCCAGAAATAATACAGTCTTGCAATCCATTTTTTATAAGAAAATATGCCATCCCAATAGAATGGGAACCACTGGCACAAGCCGCACTGATTGTGAAATTGATTCCTCTCAACTTAAAAATTGTTGAAAGATTCATCGTTACTGAAGAGTTCATAGCTTTAAAAATGGCACCTGAACCTACTAAGGTTGTATCCTTTTTCTTACGAATTTTATCGACAGATTCTATTACCGATTTTGCGGTGCTATCGTTCCCGTAAAGGATTCCGACTTCATTTTCATCTAAGAATTGTTGGTCTATTTTTGCGTTTTTTAAGGCTTCAATAGTTGCGGAGTATGCGTATGCTCCTTCTTCACCCAAGCTTACGCGCTCACGGCGTGAAAGTTGTTCTTTTAAATTTGGTTCTTCTACCCAGCCTGTTAGGCATGAACGATAACCAAAATCTTTTCGTTTTCCGTCGCAAATAATGCCAGATTTCCCGTTGTACAACGATTCCTTTACTTCCTGTAGGTTTTTGCCTATGCAGGAATATATGCCCATTCCGGTTATTACTACTCTTCTCAATTCTTCTTTGTTTTAAGAATAAATTCCCCCATTAATATTAATGATTTCACCAGTAATATACGAAGCTTTCTTTGATGCTAAAAAGCTAACAATATGCGCCACTTCTTCAGCTTCGCCAAAACGATTTGCGGGTATCATTTTCTTTAATTCCTTTTCGTTAAGTTCGGCAGTCATATCGCTTTTTATGAAACCGGGCGCTACTGCGTTTACTGTTATATTTCGTTTTGCAACTTCCTGCGCCAAAGCTTTTGTAGCTCCAATAACAGCTCCTTTTGCTGCGGAATAATTTACTTGTCCCGGAGTTCCTTTTAATCCAGAAACTGAAACCATATTAACTACTCTTCCATATTTATTGACTAGCATTTTCTGAATTAAAGCATTGGTAACATTGTAAAAACCGTTTAAACTGGTGTTGATTACACTGTGCCAATCTTCAGGTTTCATCCACATAAACATGCCGTCTTTGGTTATGCCAGCGTTGTTTATTATTACTTCAATGATAGCATCTTTATTGTTTTCGTGCCATAGGTCAAATGCCTTATTTACGGCTTCGGCGTTTGTAACATCAAACTGCATTATTTCGCCTTTGCCACCTAAAGCTTCTACTTCTTTGAGCGTTTGTTGTGCGGCTTCTTTGTTACCGTTATAGTTTATAAGAAGGCTGTACTTTAAATCTTTTGCAAGTTGAATACAAATTGCACGGCCAATACCGCGCGAACCTCCTGTTATTAATGCGTATTTCTGTTTTGATTTTTTTTCTTCCATAAATTTATCTGCAAAGGAACCTCCTCCGCCTTCGGCAATTCCCCTTGAAAAAAGGGGAGGGTCTTCTAGTTTTAATTAAAGCACCTTCCTTAAAAAAAGAAGAACTTTTGAATTTGTTTATTTTCTAGACCTGAATTTTTATGTTCTCTTTGTTCTATTTAGAAGTATCCACAAAATTTTCAGCATTTTGGTGCCATTTGCCCAAAACTTTTCCACTTTCGTTTATGAAACCCCATTCTTTGTCTTTTTTTACGCGAGCAAAGCCATCAATAAACCCTTTACTAGACCCACTTTGAAAAAAGCCAGATGAAATATCATACTCCATTGGGATTACTAATTTTCCTGTTTTATCAATAAAACCCCAAAGTTTCTTCTCTTTCACAGGAGCTAAACCGTTATCTGAAAATATTTCAGCATCTCTGTATTTTATGTTGATTACTTTTTCGCCTTTTTCATTTATAAAGCCCCATTCCTTATCTTCCTTTACAGGTGCAAGACCCGCATTAAAGGCTTTTACTTTATTGTAGGTTGGCTGGATTACCCATTCGCCCTTGCCGTTTATGAAACCTATTTTTTTATCGCTTCGGGCATAGGTAAGTGACGAATCGTTAGTGAAATCCCAGATTTTATCCACACCGCTAATTGGTGTAAATGTTCCATTTATTAAAACGCCAAAACTTTCTCCTTTTCTTGCCCAAATTCCATTTTTGCTGTAATCACCAATTTCATCATATTCCGCAGGTACAACCACTTCTCCTTTATTATTTAATAGGCCCCAAGTTTCACCACTGTTAAATTTTGCGTGACTATTGTTGAAGCTTTTTATTTTATCATATTTTGGTTCTAAAATAGTTTTTCCGTTAGTATCTATTAAACCTATTTTATCACTGCTTCTTAAAATTGCTACGCCGTTATCAAAATCGTAATATTTATCACTTGTTGGTGTGGTTAGGGTTTCGCCTTTGGCATTTATGTATTTCCATTGATCATCCTTAAATACTAATGCGTAACCCGAATTAAATTCTTTTACGCGATCATATTCTGGCTGGATAACCCATTCCCCCGAAGTATTAATAAAACCCCATTTTTTGTCTTTCATTGCAGCTGCGTGCTTGCCTGAAAAGCTTGCGGCTTTTTCAAATTGCGGTTGGATGGCGTATTCGCCAGATTCATTAATGTACCCAAAGTTTCCGTTGTCTCTTACTAAAGCTAATTGTTGTGCATTTGTTGAAGTTATTCCAAAGAAAAGAATAATCGCGAAGGTAAAAAGTGTTTTCATCTGTTAGTGTTTTTTAGTTAATGTAACTTACCGTTTAAAGGTTAACATTTTTGATGTTTTGAAACTATTAAACATAGCACAAAACTATCATTTTAAGTTTGTTACAGTTAAAATAAACAATTTTGGGGAAATAGCACAAGTTTATTTTGAAGTTTCCATCAAAAATTCTTTCACTTTATTTACATAAGGGTACATAACCACATCTTCCTTAAAAATAGGTACGATGACACGAATTTCATCATACATTTTTTTAGTTTCGGAAGAAACTTGGTCTTGTACTTTTAAATATTCTATGGCTTGAACGATTGTTATTAGCTCTATTGCAACTACTTCAAAAGCATTTTCGATTACTTTTTTGGTAATTAATGCTGCGTTTGTACCCATACTCACAATATCCTGATTGTCGTTATTATTAGGAATACTGTGCACGTACATTGGGTTGCTTAGCATTTGGCTTTCTGCTGTGGTTGAAGTTGCTGTAAATTGCACGCCTTGCATTCCGAAATTTAAACCTAGTTTGCCCAAATTAACAAATGGAGGAAGAATATCATTCAACTTTGAATTAAGTAAATAATTTAATTGTCTTTCAGAAAGCATCGTCATTTTTGCGACTACAATTTTTAGTTTGTCCATTTCCAATGAAACATAATCGCCGTGGAAATTACCACCGTGATATACGTTTCGTTTTTCAACATCTACAATTGGGTTGTCGTTTGCTGAATTTACTTCTTCAATCAATATTTTTTCAACGGAATTTAGCGTGTCTAAAACCGGGCCTAATATTTGTGGCACACATCGTAAGGAATAATATTCTTGTACTTTTTCTACAAAAACATCTTCTCCGTTCGTACCATTATATAGGTGGTGTTCGCGTTTTCGGGTTAGGTTGCTGTCTCTTAAATGCATGCGCATCATTTTTGCAACTTCACGCTGACCTTTGTGTTTTTTTGTTTGATTCAATTCAAAAGAAAGGTGGTCATCATATGCCATTACAATTTCGTTTATGGCCGAAGATGCTTTAATCATCCAATCCATAATCCGTTTTGTGTACAGCACGTTTACCACACCAATACCCGTCATTACTGAAGTTCCGTTCATTAAAGCTAAACCTTCACGAAGTTCAACTTTTATAGGCTGAAGATTTTCTATTTTGAAAACTTCTTCAGTATTTCTTCTTTCACCGTTATAAAAAACTTCGCCTTCACCAATTAATACCAAAGCCAAATGTGCAAGTTGCACTAAATCGCCACTAGCGCCCACGCCACCATGTTCGTAAATAAGCGGAATAATGTTTTTGTTCAGCAGTTCGCCCATCAATTTAATTACTGAAGGATGAACGCCGCTATTACCAAGGCTCAGCGTGTTTAAACGCGCAAGCATAGCCGCGCGAACGTATTGTGCAGGAATTGGGGTTCCTGTACCGGAAGAATGGCTTCGGATGAGGTTATATTGCAATTGAATACGCTCATTGTCCTTTATTTTGTACTGTGCCATTGGACCAAAACCTGTATTTACGCCATAAATAATTTTGTTTTCAGAAAATTCTTTCAGAAAATCAAAACTTTTTTGAACCCTTTCTATTATATCTTTGTGAAGTTGGACACTTTCGCTTTTGAAAATTGTTTTCTCAAAGTCGGTTATTTCCAGTTTTCCTTGTAATGTTGGCATTTATAGTTGAATCAATGGTTTGATTAATTGTGAATTGCGAAAATAATTTGGTAACTTTCGACTGCAAATTTAGAATTTTTTAACTTTCTATTTCCTAATTATATGAATGATATTACTATTGATGTGTTAATTATTGGTGCTGGCCCCTCTGGGTGTGTGGCTGCAGCTCATTTAAAAAACAACGGAATTAGTTGCAAAGTAGTTGAAAAAAACCACTTTCCACGTTTTGTAATTGGCGAAAGCCTGTTGCCACGCTGTATGGGTCATTTTGAAGAAACAGGACTTTTAGATTGCTTGATGGATCAAAAATTTGAAATTAAAGCTGGCGCACGTTTTTTAAAAAATGGTGTTGTTTGTAATTTCGACTTCGCCAAAAAACACACAAAAGGCTGGGATTATACTTGGCAAGTGCCTCGTGCAGATTTTGACCATACACTTGTAAAAGAAGTTATTAAAAAAGGCGTGGATGTTTCTTTTGGGCACGAAGTAACCGATGTAAAATTTGGCTCCTCGGCTTCGCTCGGAGACCGAAATCTCTTCCCTCAAGGCGTTGGAGATTCTGTTACAACTGTGAAAGACGAAAACGGAAACGAATACAATATAAATGCAAAATTTATAATTGACAGTAGTGGCTACGGAAGGGTTTTACCGCGTTTATTGAATCTGGACAAACCTTCTACTTTAAACCCTAATTCTGCAATCTATACGCACGTAAAAGAAACTGATCGCCCCGAAGGCGTTGAAGGAACATTAATTACTTTTGATGTGGTTACGGATGATGTTTGGCTTTGGGTAATTCCATTTTCAAACGGAAATACAAGTATTGGTTTTGTAGGTCCTACAGAATTTATTGAATCTTTTAAAGGTGCAAATACTGAAAAGCTTAAAGAAATGCTGAAGATTTCTGACTATTATTATGATAGATTAAAGGACCAAGAATTTCTTTTTGAGCCACACATAATAAAAAATTATTCAAAAGCGGTAAACCAACTCTTCGGAAAAGGATATGCCTTAACGGGAAACAGTGCTGAATTCTTAGATCCAGTATTTTCATCAGGCGTTACTTTCGCTACAGAATCTGGCATAAAAGCCGCAAAACTAATCACCAAAGAATTAAATGGTGAAAAAGTAGATTGGGAAAAAGATTACACCGGCTACATTATGAAAGGGGTTGATGTTTTTAGAACCTACGTTAGCGAATGGTACACGGGTAATCTTCAGAAAATATTTTTCCACCGCCCAGAAAATCCTGTAATTAAAGAACAGATTTGCGCAGTGCTTGCTGGCTATGTTTGGGATGAAACCAATCCATTCGTAAAAAACCACAAGCGTCTTGTTAAGACAGTTGCAAAAGTGATTGATATGGAAAATGAAAAAAACTTTATCTAAAAAGAAAGGAGTTTATATTCTTGGGATTCATAATCTGCTTGAATCATAAATATTGTTCCATTTCTATCAATATGAGATTTCAAATAAATTTCATCTTCAGGATTTAGGCTTTCTATATATACTCACTACAGATAGGAACCCGAAAAATCGGGTTTAATAATTTGAAAATTA
>CAZFUX010000008.1:0-24408 GCA_964522085.1 uncultured Aequorivita sp. | reverse complement strand
TTTTCAAATTATTAAACCCGATTTTTCGGGTTCCTATGTGTAGTGAGTATACAAGAAAAACCACTATCAAGCATCAGGATTGCTTTTAGTTCGAATTGGTTTTGGAGGAATGATGCTAACCCATGGAGTTCCAAAACTTTTAAAAATGCTATCGGGCGATTTTTCCTTCGGAGACCCTATTGGTATTGGTGCAACAGCTTCTTTAATTTTGGCTGTGATTTGCGAAGTACTTTTTCTTATTCTTGTAATTATTGGTTTTAAAACCCGATTGTCTACAATTCCTGATAATTACAATGGCAGTTGCGGCATTTGTTGTACACGGTGCAGATCCTTTTGAAAGAAAGGAAATGGCTCTACTCTATTTAATCGGTTTTACTGCAATTGCACTTTTAGGAGCTGGGAAGTATTCGGTTGATAAAAAATAAGTTTTTAGAGGGTAGAGGGTAAATTTTGTTTCAATTAAAAATCTTAACCAACAATTCCTTCAGTAAATCACCTTGCGAGAGGTTTGCGGCACCAACACCTTTACTTTTCATATCAATCTCGCGGATTGCGCCAATTATGGCACTTACTTTTTTCATGGGATAGTTTCTGGCGGCGGTTTGGTAATCTTTTATGAAGAATGGATGCACGCCCAAAGCCTTTGCAGCATCACCTTTGCTTGTAAGTGCGTGATATTTCAGCAATTTTGAAAAGAAACTATAAAGCAACGACACCGTCATAACCAACGGATTATTTTTTTGGTTTTGCGAAAAATATTGAATTATAGCGAAAGCCTTTTTTACATCCTTTGCACCAATTGCATTCTGAAGCTCAAAATTATTGAAGTCTTTACTAATACCAATATTTTCTTCAATAATTTGAGGGGTAATCTGCTCACCAGGTTTTAATATTAGTTGCAGTTTTTGAAGCTCGTTATTTACTTTGCTTAAATCATTTCCGAGAAATTCAACCAGCATCTGCGCGGCTTTTGGAGTGATTGTGTAACCTTTTCCAGCCAAAACACGTTTAATCCAATCTGGCACTTGATTGTCGTACAATTTTTTGCTTTCAAAAATAACGCCTGTTTTAGCAATTGTTTTTGCAAGTTTTTTACGTTTATCAAGCGTTTTATATTTGTAGCAAAGTACCAAAATGGTTGTGGGTTGTGGGTTATTGGCATAACTCACAAGGTTTTCAATAGTTCGCGACAAGTCTTGGGCTTCTTTTACGATCACTACTTGTTTTTCAGCCATCATTGGATAGCGTTTGGAGTTGCTTATGATATCTTCAATAGAGACATCCCGTCCATAAAGAACCATCTGATTAAAGCCTTTTTCTTCTTCAGACAAAACCTTTTCTTCAATATATTTTGAAATACCATCAATATAATAAGGCTCCTCCCCCATCAAAAAATAGATGGATTTTGTGTTTCCGTTTTTTATGTCGGTTATTATTGATTTTACTTTGTCTAAAGGCATTTAGAATATTTGTTTCAATTCGAGTGCAGTCGAGAACTAATTAAACACCTCTCGACTGCGCTCGAGGAGACATTCAATAATGAGTTTTAAAAGAATTTTCAGTCGAAATTTGTTTCTTTGCTTAATGCAAGAACTAAACTTTCCAAAATGTTCCTTTCGCTTCAAAAGTAGCGAAAATAAAACGTTGGTTTTTGATGTAATACGAAAAAAATTCGTGGTGCTCACACCAGAGGAATGGGTTCGGTTACATGTTGTTCAATTTCTTCTGAATGAAAAAAACTACCCCAAAAGCCTTATTAACGTTGAAAAACAGCTGAAACTGAACAATACAGTAAAAAGATATGATGTAGTGATATTCAATAATGATGGATCTATTTTTATGATTGTGGAATGTAAAGCGTCTTCAATACCAATTACACAACTTACTTTTGACCAAATTGCACGCTACAATTTAGCCTTAAAAGCTGAATACTTAATGGTTACTAATGGTTTGGAACATTATTATTGCCAAATGGATTATGAAAATGAACGATATGTTTTTCTGAAAAATATTCCAGATTACAAATAACTACTAAATAAACACTTCAAAAATATATCTTTGCACCCGTGAAGGTAGCAGTAGTAATCTTAAATTGGAATGGAAAAGATTTGTTAGAAAGATTCCTACCCTCTGTGGTAGAGTTTTCTGAAGAAGCTACTATTTATGTTGCCGATAATGCTTCAACTGACAATTCTGTTTCATTTATTTCTGAAAATTTTCCTACTGTAAAAATTATTCAGAATAAAGTAAATGGTGGTTACGCCAAAGGATACAATGATGCTTTAAAAAATCTTTCTGAAGAAATTTTTGTTTTGCTAAATAGCGATGTAGAAGTGACCGAAAATTGGTTAAAACCAGTACTTTCAGAATTTGATAAAGATACTTCTGTAGTTGCCGCACAACCAAAAATACTTGATTATAAAAACAAAAAATATTTTGAATATGCTGGCGCAGCTGGTGGTTTTATTGACAAATATGGTTATCCCTATTGTCGTGGACGTATTTTTGATACTTTAGAAAAAGACGAAGGCCAGTACAATGATGTCTCTGAAATTTTTTGGGCTTCTGGTGCTTGTCTTTTTGTTAAAGCCGAAGCTTTTCGGAATGCTGACGGTCTAGACGAAGATTACTTTGCGCACCAAGAAGAAATTGATCTCTGTTGGCGATTACAATCTAAAGGCGGAAAAATAATTTATGTTGGAACTTCAAAAGTATTTCACCTTGGCGGAGCAACATTAGCAGCTTTAAACCCCCAGAAGACTTTTTATAACTTTAGAAATTCACTTTTAAATCTTTTAAAAAATGTAAGAGGGATGAATGCATTCATATCAATTTTTATTAGAATGATACTGGATGGAGCCGCTGCTTTTCAATTTATATTTCAAGGAAAACCGAAACATTTCGTTGCTATTTTGAGAGCTCATTTCAGTTTTTACGGATTACTACCAAAATTTCTTCAAAAAAGAAAAAAATTCGCTTCAAATAATAAATATTTTCAAATTCAATCTATTGTAACTCAATATTTTATCTTCAAAAAAAAATATTTTAGGGAACTATAGCATAAAATATTGTTAATCGTTTCTTAAGCGAGTGCTATTTTAATAATTTTGATCAGAATTACAGAAAATAAACAATCTAAAATAACACTTAAAAATTATGAAAAAACTATTGATTTTGGCAATGTGTTCTGGTTTGGTTTTTACTTCTTGTGTAACAAAAAAGAAGTATACAGAGCTTGAAACCAAGCAAAAAAATACACAAGATTTATTGAACACGGCAACGGTTAAATTGAACGACTGTCTTACCGAAAGAGCTGCTGCTGCTGCAAGAGCACAACAGCTTGAAGAGCGCTTGGCAGATATGAAGAAAACCAATTCAGACCTTATTCAGAGCTCAAAAGATCTTACAATGTTAACATCTAAAGGTGCAACTAATCTTGAAAAATCTTTAGAAAGCTTAAAAGAGAAAGACCTTAAAATTACTCGTTTACAAGATGCAATTAGCAAGAAAGACAGTGTAACACTTGCCCTTGTTACAAGCCTTAAGAAAGAAGTTGGTATTAACGATCCAGATATTGAGGTAAATGTTGAAAAAGGTGTTGTTTACATCTCACTTTCAGACAAGGTAATATTTAAGAGTGGAAGCTACCAGATTTCAAGTAGAGCTACTGAGATTTTAACTAAAGTTGCTAAAGTTATTAACGGAAAACCAGACTTTGAAGCTATGGTTGAAGGTCATACAGACAACGTTCCCTACGGAAAAAGAGGCGAATTGTTAGATAACTGGGATTTAAGTGTGAAGCGCTCTACCGCAATTGTTAGAGAACTTCAGAACCTTGGTGTTTCACCATCACGTTTGGTTGCTGCAGGACGTTCAGAATATGTTCCTTTAGTACCAAACACAACTGCTGAAAACAAAGCTACGAACAGAAGAACTCGTATTTTAATACTTCCTAAAATCGATCAATTTTATGATATGATTGAAAAGGAAATGAAAAATCTTGAAACTGCTGGAAAGTAAATTCTTGAATTTTTAAAATATCTTAAACCCAGTCCTAAAAGACTGGGTTTTTTGTTATACTATTTCCGCAGGAAAGTCCTAAGCTTTTCGTATATTGTCTAGCAATTAAAAAAACAACAGCGAAATGGAGGATTTCACCACCAATTGGACACACGAAGAATTAAAAGCATATATGTTATTATACTGCGCCCACGCAGACTTTAATGTTTCAAAAGAAGAAAAAAAATTCATTAAATCTAAAGTGGGAGACAATAAGTACAAAAAAATTAATAAAGAATTTGAAGGTGATAACGATTATCAACAAATTCAGAAAATAAATGCTGCAATAGAACGCTTTGAGTACTCTAAAGACGAAATAGACAATATTTTTCAAAGTATGAAGAAATTATTTTTAGCAGATGGTGAAGTGGATATTTTAGAGCAGAATTTGTATCGAGGGTTGAAGCATTTACTTAAGGGATAAGCATTGAATAATGAGGTTATTAGCACTAAAGAACTAAATACAATTGAAGAATTTTACCAAGCATTTACAAATTTGGATGCAGAACGAATGGCGCAATGCTATCACGATGACGTAACTTTTATAGATCCTGCATTTGGAGTTTTACAAGGTGAACAAGCCAAAAACATGTGGCGTATGCTCTGTAAAACACAAAAAGGAAAAGACTTTAAAGTATCATTCTCAAATATAAAATTTAATTCAGGGATTGGTAATGCACATTGGGAAGCTATTTATATTTTTAGTAAAACCGGAAGAAAGGTTCATAATAAAGTGAGCGCCTCTTTCAAATTTAAAGATGGTAAAATTATAAGCCATGTGGATAGTTTTAATCTTTACAAATGGTCTAAACAAGCCATGGGGTTTACTGGTTTTTTGATAGGCTGGACACTTTTTTTCAAGAAAAAGCTTAATGCACAAACTGGATATTTACTTTCAGAATTTCAAAAAAAACAAGCTGCTAAAATTTAAAGTTCTAAACTCCCCTTACCTTCACGTATTACTACAGGTTCAGCACCAGTAAGATCTATTACTGTAGAAGGAATATTACCTCCATAACCACCGTCTATTACTAAATCTACAAGGTTGTCCCATTTTTCCAAAATAAGTTCGGGGTCGGTTGTGTATTCAATAACCTCATCTTCGTCTTTTATAGATGTTGAAATTATAGGATTCCCTAATTCCTGCACAATTGCACGGGTTATTGCGTTATCTGGTACGCGAATACCTACTTCTTTTTTCTTCTTAAAAACGGTTGGAAGGTTGTTATTTCCTGGAAGAATAAAGGTATAAGGTCCTGGTAAATTTCGCTTTAGCAATTTAAATGTGGGCGTATCTATTTGTTTTACATAATCGCTTAGATTACTTAAATCTTCGCAAACGAATGAAAAGTTTGCTTTTTCAAGCTTCACTCCTCTTAATTGAGCTACTCGTTCTAGTGCTCTGTTGCTTTTAATATCGCAACCCAATGCGTAAACAGTATCGCTAGGATAAATAATTACTCCACCATCGCGTAAAATTTTCACCACACGCTTAATTTCTTTTGGATTCGGGTTTTCTTCGTATATTTTTATAAATTCTGCCATAGCATTAACTTTTATTTTTAAATATAATTCAATTTAAAAGAATTGGCAACTTACAAAGCTAGGTTACACCATAAAAGTAGAATTTAATCGTTATTATTTTTAACAACCCCACTTTATGAAAAAAATACTGATTCTTTTTCTAGTTTTCGGAATTCAATTTAGTTATGTTTCTTGTACAAAAGACAATGACGTCGTTACAGAACAAACATCCTCTGAAGAAACATTTTTGAATGTTTCCTACGGAAGTAATCCCCTACAAAAATATGACCTTTATTTACCTGCAAACCGTGCTGTCGAAAAAACAAAAGTAATTATTTTAGTTCATGGAGGTGGCTGGATAGAGGGCGACAAAGCCGATATGGAGTTTATAATTCCTCAAATAAAATTGAAGCATCCAAATCACGCAATTGTAAATATGAATTATGTATTGGCAAACATAAACACGCCAGCATTTCCCAACCAATTTTTAGATATAGGCGCAGTAATAAATAAATTAACTGCTGAAAAGAATGAATTACAAATTTTACCACAATTTGCGTTAATTGGAGCAAGCGCTGGTGCTCATATTTCATTGATGTATGACTATGTTTATGATATAGATGACCAAGTAAAAATGGTTGGTGATATTGTTGGCCCAACAAATTTTACAGATCCTTTTTATACTTCAGACCCAAGTTTTCCTTTTCTATTAGCCGCTTTGGTAGATGAAAGTGCCTATCCTTTAGGAACAAATTACGCAGAGGTTTTAAGCCCCGCACTACAGGTTTCTAATACAAGTAGTCCTACCCTGCTTTTTTATGGAAATACTGACACCCTAGTACCGCTTACTAATGGTGAAACATTAAACACCGCACTTAATATTGCGCAAATAGATCATAATTTTACTGTGTATGATGGCGGCCACGGAGATTGGGCGCCAAATGATATTGAAAATATGATTACTCAGATAAATACGTATGTTGATACTTATTTGGAAGTTGAATAACTTCGGTACAAATTTCTGTCTTGCTTCGCATACAGAAATTCACTCAGCCACCTTTGTTTAAGTGTTTAAAAAAAACAATTTCAATACAAATTATTGTCTTTCGGGGCTTCGGTACATTTTGAAAGCAATTAACTATTTTTCAAATTATTAATTCTTTGGATTGCTTTCAAAACACTCAGCCACCTGAGGATCGATATATAAATAACCCTATTATATAAAAAATCAAGGCAGCTAATTAACGACTTTAAGTTTAGCAAAACGAAGTAATAGCTTCTTCAAACCACCATTTTCAAAATCAATTTCGGCTTTGGTGTCTGCTCCTACTCCTTCTAATTTTAAGATTTTTCCTTTTCCGAAGCGAACGTGTTCTACAACAGTTCCCTCTTCAAGATTTGCGTCTTTTGCGCTGAAGTTTTTATCAGTATCGCTAGTAACGGGTTTTAATCTGCGAAGTTTACGTAATTGATCTTCCGTTGGACCCTGTGGCGCTCTGCCTGCAACAGGTTTTTTTAGTCGAAGTTTACTATGATCTACATCATCAAAAATATCTGCATCTAATAATGGTTTGTAGCGGTTTTCTGTGATTGGTGTTAAGTATTCTAAAAAGCTTTCGTCTATTTCCTCAATAAAACGGCTTGGTTCAGCATCTATCAATTTTCCCCAACGGTAGCGAGATTGCGTATAAGTTAAATAGGCTTGTTTTTCGGCTCTTGTTAGTGCTACATAAAAAAGGCGTCGTTCTTCTTCTAGTTCGCTACGGGTGTTCATATTCATTCCGCTTGGAAACAAGTCTTCTTCCATCCCAACTATATAAACGTAAGGAAACTCTAGTCCTTTTGCCAAATGCACAGTCATAAGTGCAACCCGATCATCATCACCTTTATCATTGTCCAAATCTGTGGCTAAGGCAACATCTTCCATAAATTCTGAAAGTGAGCCTGTAGCATCTGCAATTTCTTTTTGTTCTTCAACAAAATCGCGCATACCGTTTAGCAATTCTTCAATATTTTCAATTCTTGCGATACCTTCTGGCGTGCCATCTTTTTTCAATTCCTGAAGCATTCCCGTTTTTTTGGAAACGTGTTCAGTAATTGTAAAAGCATCATAATTTTGATTCAAAACTTGAAAACTTTCAACCATCGTTACAAAGTCTTGTAACTTTGTTTTGGTCCCCGAATTTATCTTTAAATCAATTTTATCAAGATTTTTCATCACTTCAAAAATGGAGCGATTGTAATGGTTTGCAGCAACAATCAACTTTTCAATAGTTGTTTGCCCAATGCCGCGTGCAGGATAATTTATTACACGTTTTAGCGCTTCTTCATCTTTCGGATTCAATACCAAACGTAAATACGAAAGCACATCTTTTATTTCTTTTCTTTGATAAAAACTGAGTCCGCCATAAATTCTGTAGGGAATATCTTTTTTTCGCAAAGCATCTTCAATCGCTCTACTTTGTGCGTTCGTTCGGTATAAAATTGCAAAATCGCCATCTTTTAGCTGATGGTTCATTTTGTTTTCGAAAATAGAACTGGCTACAAATCGACCTTCATCACCATCGGTCATCGTTCGGTTTACGAGGATTTTAGCACCTTCATCATTTGCTGTCCAAACTACTTTTTCTAATCTGGTTTTATTCTTTTCAATGATAGCATTTGCTGCGTTTACAATATTTTTTGTAGAACGGTAATTTTGTTCCAGTCGAAAAACTTTCACATCATCATAATCTTTCTGAAAATTTAGAATGTTATTGATGTTTGCACCACGGAAAGCATAAATACTCTGTGCATCATCGCCCACCACACATATATTTTGAAATTTATCTGAAAGTGCACGAACAATCAAATACTGGCTATGGTTGGTATCTTGGTACTCATCTACCAAAATGTAGCGAAAACGGTTTTGGTATTTTGCTAATACTTCAGGAAAACGAGTTAAAAGTTCGTTTGTTTTCAATAGAAGATCATCAAAATCCATTGCACCTGCTTTAAAACATTTGTCAACGTAGGATTTGTATATATCACCCAAGCGCGGCATTTTCGCCATAGCATCGGCTTCCATCAATTCTGGGTTGTTGAAATATGCCTTTACAGTAATCAAGCTATTTTTATAGGAAGAAATACGCGAATACACCTGCTTGTATTTATAAATTTCTTTATCGAGGTGCATTTCTTTAATAACTGCACGAATTACACTTTGCGAATCCTGCGTGTCATAAATAGTAAAGTTTGCTGGGTAGCCCAATTTATCGGCTTCAAACCGAAGGATTTTTGCAAAAATACTGTGGAAAGTACCCATCCAAAGATTTTTAGATTCGCTAGAACCCACAATTTTAGAGATACGCCCTTTCATTTCGCGCGCTGCCTTATTGGTAAATGTTAGTGACAAAATATTAAATGGGTCTACACCTTGAGACATTAGGTATGCAATACGAAAAGTAAGCACACGTGTTTTGCCAGATCCAGCTCCTGCAATAACAATCATAGCACCGTCTTTTTGTAGTACAGGTGCCCGCTGGGCGTCATTGAGTTGTTCTAAATAATTTTCCAAAGCTTCATTTTCTTCAAGCTGTGAAAATAGCCATTATGAAACTTTTATTTAAACGCTATTGCTATAAATTATAAACAAAACTTTCCTTCTTCATTATTCTTTCAGAAACAGTATAATTTTAAATACCTTTATAAAAAATTTAAAAAAATGGACGCATTGCTATCTTTTTTGGGAGAAGTGCCTTGGTGGGCTTGGGTTTTATTATTCCTCCTTATTATTACTATTCGCGACGTATTTTTCAATAAACGTCATGCCGTAAGTCATAACTTTCCTCTTGTAGGGCATATACGTTATATTCTGGAAAGCATTGGCCCAGAACTTAGGCAGTATATTGTAGCTAACAACCGCGAGGAATTACCTTTTAATAGAATTGAGCGTGGCTGGATTTATGCTTCAGCAAAAAACCAAAATAATTATGAGGGTTTTGGAACAGATAGAGATATTTATAAGCCAAATTATATTTTTATTAATAATGCCATGCTTCCATTTAAGGTAGAAAAGGATAATCCAAACTATAAAAACCCATACTTTTTGCCTTGTGCCAAGTTAATGGGCGAGCATCATAAAAGGCGGCGTCCTTTCAGACCAACTTCAATAATTAATGTATCTGCAATGAGCTTTGGGTCGCTTTCTGCTAGGGCTGTGGAATCTTTAAACAAAGGTTGCGGACTTGCCTATGCTTATCATAATACAGGTGAAGGTGGGCTTTCACCTTACCATAAAACAGGTGCAGATGTAATTTTTCATTTCGGAACAGGCTATTTTGGAGTTCGTGATGATGATGGAAATTTTTCAATGGAAAAAATTGTGAAACTTGTTAAGGACAATCCACAAGTACGCGCCATAGAAGTAAAACTATCACAAGGTGCAAAACCAGGAAAAGGTGGTGTATTACCTGGTGCAAAGATTACCCAAGAAATTGCTGATATAAGACACGTTCCTATAGGAAAAGACGTGTTATCGCCACCAAATCATTCTGCTTTTGAAGGCGTAAAAGGTTTAGTAGAATTTGTTGAAAGTATTGCTGAAGCTACTGGCCTTCCCGTAGGAATTAAATCGGCAGTAGGAAAATTAGGTGAGTGGGAGCAACTTTCAAAAATAATGAAAGAAACAGGCAAGGGACCCGATTTTATTACTATAGACGGTGGTGAAGGCGGTACTGGAGCAGCACCCCCAAGTTTTGCAGACCATGTTTCACTGCCTTGGCTTTTTGGTTTTGCTGAAGTTTATAAAATATTTAAAAAGCACAATATGTGCGAACAAATAGTTTTTATAGGTAGTGGAAAATTAGGCTTCCCTGCAAAAGCCGTAATGGCATTTTCTATGGGTGCAGATTTAGTAAATGTTGCACGCGAAGCAATGATGAGTATTGGTTGTATTCAAGCCCAACAATGCCACACCAATAAATGCCCTAGTGGTGTTGCTACACAAAACAAATGGTTGCAACGCGGTATAGACATTCAAGACAAATCTGTAAGAGCACATTTCTATTTTAAAAATTTTAGAAAAGAACTGTTGGAAATGACCCACGCATGTGGCTATGAACACCCATCTCAATTTACTCTGGATGATGTAGATCTTACTGTTGGCGATAAAAACCTTATCAAAACTTTAGCTGAATCCTTTATGTATAATAAATGCGAAGTACCTTTTGAAAGTATGAAGGCGCTTTCAGAATGTGAACATTTAGGAGGTAATTATCATGAAAAAGAGGCCAAGAAGGAAGTGAAGGCTATGAAAAAGGAGAATTTGGTAAGATATTAGTGATAGCTGGTCTTTGGAATTAAGGATTAGAAAGATAATTATAGTGTTTTAAAAATTTATATGGAAGAAGCAACTCAAATTTTAAGTTACGTAGCGTATCTATTACCCGCAATTGTTGTAGGCTTAATAGCTTATTTTTTCTTTAAAGGTCATACTGCAAATGAAGAAGGCCGAAGAAGATATTTAATTCAAAAAGAGGCGCAAAAACAGATATTACCGTTGCGATTGCAAGCATACGAGCGTATTACTTTATTTTTAGAAAGAATCGATTTAACAAAACTATTAGTAAGGGTAAAACCTTTTTCAGATTCAAAAGATGATTATGAAAACTTGCTTGTAAATAATATTGAGCAGGAGTTTGAGCATAATTTAACACAACAAATTTACGTAAGCCCAGAATGCTGGAATATTGTAACGGCGGCAAAAAATGCAACCATTCAAGTAATAAGGCAAACAAATATGAAAGAGAAGGATAATGATGTAGACCATATGCGTAAAACGCTGATACAGAATTTTATGGATGAAACTACTCCATCACAAAAAGCAATGGGTTTTATTAAGAAAGAGGTAGGCGAATTATTTTAAGCGTGCTAAACTTTTAGGGGGTAAAAAGATTGTGGTGTATTGCAAAAAGCACCAAGCCAATTCTATTTTTTATTCCCAATTTTCTGTATAATGAATCCCGATAGCCTTCTACTGTTTTATAGCTACAGCACATTATATCTGCTATTTCCTTGTAATTCATTTCGGTACAGGCTAGTTTTATAAATTCAAGTTCCCTATCTTTTATTTCGGTGTTGGCGTCTTTTTCAAGAGATTCCATTAATATTTGAGATACTCTATTTGTGTAATAATGACCATCTTCCATTACTTTTAATAGTGCTTCCTCTAAAATTTCTTTTTTTGTGTCTTTTAAAAGATAACCTCGCGCACCTGCACGTAACATTTTTAAGATAGTATATTCATCTTCTTCAATAGATAAGGCTAACACCTTAACTTTTGGATGTTTTTTATTGAGAAACTCAGTTGTTTCTATTCCATTTAAAATAGGCATTTTAATATCCATGAGAACCACGTCGGGCATGTTGTTGGGGTCTTCTAATTTATCTAATAAATCTTGCCCATTTTTACATAAATAGCGCACATTAAAATTTTCAAACCCTTGTACCATACCTCCTATTGCTTGTGAAAGCAAAAGATGATCGTCAACCACTACTACTGAATACTCCATTTTTTGGTTTTTTTAAATTTTTATATAAAGCTATAAATTTTAAGTGAATTTATAATCAATGTGCAATGAGGTGCCTATTCCCTTTTCTGAATCTATTTTTAAGGTTGAATTGATAAGCTTTGCTCTGGTTTCCATGTTTTTAAGACCAATGCCCATAAAATCATCATCTCTATCAAACCCCACTCCATCGTCTTCTGCCTTAATATCTAATCTATTTTCTGAATAATTAAGGATTACATCTAGTGAGGAAGCTTTTGAATGTTTTATAGTGTTCGAAAAAAATTCCTGCAAAATTCTAAAAAGGATAACCTGAATATTACCTTCAATTGGCAATACAGATCCTTCCACCGTTAATGTGGCTTCTATAAATTTAAGCCTATTAAATCGATCAATTTCTAAATTTACAGCTTCTTTTAAACTTAGACTTTTTAGTGCCTCGGGATTAATTAATTTTGATAATGCTCGAAGCTCTTCAATACCAGAACCAATTGTTTCTGAAACCTCTGCTATTAGTTCGGGTTTTTCAACTGCCATTTGCGATTGTATTTTTGCAAGTGTCATTATTTGCCCAATGTTGTCGTGCAGTTCCCAACTAATGTTGCGTAAGGTTTGTTCCCTTATTTCTATTTGTGATTCTACAAGTTCATTATCGAAAGCTTTTTTAGCATCTGCCTGTTCTTGTAGTAGTCTATTCTTTCTGCGGGCAAAAACGCTAAACAACACGATAACGATAATAACCAGCGTTACCGGAATGGCTATAGCTACTATTAGTATTATTTCTTTTTCATCCATAAAAAACCAGCTAGAAAGAACAAATACATTATAATAATAAGTGAAAATTGAATTATAAGTAAAACATTAAAAAATTCAAAATTCTCAATAAACCACCAACTTCTCAATATTTTTATAGGAATATATCCAATATAAAATAGAAATAGCCCTACACTAACCCAAAATAATAGATCGTTTTTTATAACAAAAACAAGCGAAGACTGTAAAATATTTATATAATAAAGAAGAATACAAAAAACCAATATTCCCGCTCCAGCAATATATGCAGCAACAAAATAATCATCAAGAATGTGAGTAAAAACTAAATCACTTAAATAAAATAACCAAAATACACCAATACCAATCTTTATATATATTTTAAATTTCACATTATCTATCATTTTCATAAAAATGTAAAAGAAAAATGTAAAATGTATTAAATAATAAATATTGTGAAAAACGTAAATAATATCAATCAACTGATCCCTAAAGCAAAGAACCCCATATTCCGTTGCTATGGTGGAAAAAAAAATAAAAGGCAAATACTTTAAGGGTGTATTCTTATATAATGGAAACCTTATAATTGAAATTACAAATACAATGACATATAAAGTCAAGAAAGTGTTTCTAAGAAAAATTGATGTTGCTTCCAAAAATAATTAGTCTTTAATTGTCTACACTAAATGGGTTGGTTCCAGGAGGTGGAATAGCTGTCCCATCATTCAAAATTAAACTTGTAGAGCCTCCTACCGCTGCACTATTAGCTATAAAAAACCCAGCTTCATTTACTTGACCTTCAGGTTCACTTTGTCCTTTATCATTACTATCACGTCTTTTATTTACTGGTACGGCGATATATTTACCATCAATTTCTTCAACTGAAAAACCTACATTTTCTCCATCAAAATCTGCTGTGGGTATAATAAAAAACGTGTTTCTTCTAGGATATTTTACAGCATCGCCATTTGGAAATTTGTCGCTGTTTGGATAATTTGTAAGGTAAAAACGTAATGTATTTATATCTACTTCGGCTTGTTTAGCTTCGTGCTCTATAAAGGCTATGTATTGTTTAATTGTTTTTAAATCGTACTCTACATAGCGTGTGGGTGTAAATTTTTCTTTAGATGGCACAATGCTATCTTCATATTCTTGGATAATTGGCACTCGTCTTTGGGAGTAGTTATTATACATTTCTTGAGCGCGTTCTACTGAAATTATATTTCCTTTTGGCGGACCTTCATAAGGGGGCTCATTATGGTTTACTGAATCTACGCAACTAACTATCATTACTGTTGCAAAAAATAATAATAAGAAACGATTGGTGGTTTTAGATTTCATAATTTAATAGTTTTTAGGGTTGTGGTATAAATGTAAGTACAAATACAAGAATATAAAAGCCTGCATTTGTATGTAAAAACTAAAGACACGCTTTAACGAATGATAATTAAATAGTTAGATGTAAATTCGTCTAAAAACATAGGCAAAACACTTGAAAATTGGGGGATTTACCCCCTTCTCCTCCTCGACTCCGCTCGGAGACCGGGATTTGTGATTTAGTGTCCGAGCGGAGCCGAGGATATGGTGTCTGAGGAAACACCAAATCACTCGTCTTTGGTTCGTATTTCGTTTAATTCATTATTTTTTTGATAGGCGTATTCGTAGCCGTGTTCCCACCATTGTGTCATTGCAACCTTATCAAAAATTAGCGAATTAGTAGTAAGTACCGTTGGTGTGTAATACAAATTGATGATTACATTATTGTTTGTGGCCACAAACTTACCGATGCGAATATTCTGCTTTTCAATACGATCTGCCATATACGTATGCATATTGGTAAGCAGTGAAAATACATTTCTAGAAGGCAAACGGTTATAGTAGGTTACTTTGGTTTCTAGAACAATTACATCAATGGTTGTAGCACCCCTGTTTATGGCTTCTTCTATAGGTACCATACTACCAAAACCGCCATCGGCATATTCGCTGCCCTCTTTTTTTACGAGACTCATAAAAGGGGTGTAATTTGAAGAAATCCAGATCCAATCTAGATAATCTTCGTATTCAAAATCATTGACAGATTTGTATTCTACCTGATTCAATGAAAGGTTAGAAACCGTTACTACAACTTCTTTTTCGGAAGCTTTTAGCGTGTTGAATTCAACTTCAGTTAAAGTGTTTTTTATTAGTTTTCGTAGGTTCAAACTTTCGCCAAAGGTTTTTTTGCCTTTTATAAAATTTCGTAAAACTGTGTAATGGTCTATTGCTATTTGCTTAGCTCCAAATTTATCTTCCTTAATAATAAACGGACAGCTACTAAAAATACTCTTTTGATTTACGGACGTGAAGACTTCTTTAATTTTTTCAACTTTATTCAATGCCAAATGTGAAATAAGTAAACTACCAGTTGAAGTACCCACAAAAAGGTCGTAATTGTGATGCAATTCATCCATTAGATATTGCGCCACGCCTCCTGCAAATGCACCTTTACTCCCTCCTCCCGAAATTACCAACGCTCTCATTCTTTTGTAATTGAGTTTATATAATTTACCGCTTTTTCTGAAACTTGCCTACCCAAAACCCTAACTTGCTCGTGGTAGTTTTTATTCTGAATTACTTCATTTAAAAGTTCTTTTGAAGATTTTGCAAAACGCCAAGTAGGATGCACACAAGCTTCCGCTAAGTTTTTTAATGTTTCCAAGTCCCAAACTCGAAGATCATTTACATTTTTAAAAGCTTTTTTGCGAATTTCAAAACTATAATCTGTTGAAGTATAGCTTTTCAATTCGCTTAAATAATTCTCCTTTTCAGAGTTTTCATACCCTTCAGTTACTAATGCCAAAAGAAGCCATACTTGCCGAATATTCTTATTCTGAAAACCTTCAACTCCCTTTAATTTGTTGAGATATTCAACTCGTTTTTCGGGAAATGGCAACCATAATTTATATATCGCTATTTCTTTTGTTAAATATGAATCGTCATCAAGAAGACTTTCAAACTCTTTTTGAAGTTCCTTGGGAACCGTTGGCATTGTTACCGCAACTACTTGGCGAACAATAAGATTATTACTTTCAAGAGCTGTTTTATAAAGCGGAAGTGTTTCAGCAATTGGTTCACCTTCTAACTGATAAACTGCTTCCTGACCAACAAAATCATTCGGAAAAGTTAGTGCGATTTTTAGCTGAGCCATTTTATCTTTTAATGGAACTGCCCGAAGCGCTGCAACTTCAAAATATTTATTTATAAAAGCCGATTTTCGTAGGGATTGATACACTTCTTCACTTTGAAAAGCTGTTTGTTTAAGCCAATTTTCTTCAAATTCTGAAATATCTACTGCTGTAACGGCTTGCACTTCCTTTAAAAAATCTGCATTTGAAACATTTTTGAATTTATATTTTTCCAAATAATTTTTGATGGCAGTTTTAAAAGCCTCATCCCCTATTTTCTCTCGCAAAATATGAAGCACCCACGCTCCTTTTTGATAAAAAGTAAGCGAACTTGCTTTTGGATTAAGCAACGATTCGCCTTTACCTTCGTCGCTCATTGCCTTCAATTGTTCTGCGGTTTGGTAGAGTTGCCAGTAATAATAATCGTCACCAAAAATTTCTTTTTCTGCCAGCAAGGCGTAATAGGTTGCGAAACCTTCCTGTAGCCAATGGTCTTCGCCAGTTTTTTCGGTAACCATATCGCCAAACCATTGGTGGGCAAGTTCGTGGGCGTTTACGTTTATATAGTTTTTATCGTTAAACCCAATAGAATCAACCATAAACGCTTCAGAAAAAAAGGTTGCTGTTGTGTTTTCCATCCCAGCATATAAAAAATCGCGAACGGGAACTTGTTTGTAGTTTTGCCACGGATAAGCCACCCCGATTTCTTCTTCTAAAAAATCGAAAATCTGTTTACTGTAACGGTATGTTGGTTCTACTTTCATTGAATCTGAAGGTTTGTAATACAACTCTATAGGAATTCCAGAATTTGAAACGAGGTCTTTTTTGTTGAAATCTCCAATTGCGAAGGCTACGAGATAGCTGGACATGGGTTCTTTCATATCATAAAACCAAGTATTATTTTCATCTAATTTATTAAAGAATTTTAATTTTCCATTTCCAATAACCGTTTTATCGCTCCGGGCAGAAAACATTAAGTCAAACTCAATTTTATCATTTACATCATCAATGCTAGGCAACCAATGTGATGTATATTTTCCTTGGCCTTGTGTCCAAATTTGGTCAGAAAAGAAATACACGGTTTGCTTTGGATAAACTTCATACGAAATACCTACCGAATATTTTTTTCCTTTTTCAAAATTTGATATTAGCCAAATTTTCTTATCTGTACTGGAAATTTTAATGCCATTTTCTTTATCAAGAAATATTTTAAAATTTACAGCGTTGAGGAAGATTGAATCTGTGTTTTTTAATATCTTAAAATCAATAAATAAGCCGCCTTCAATCTTTTTTTCTTCAAAATCTGGCACAATAGTTCCTGAAATATTTAAAAAATCCACAACATCCATCTGCTGTGAAAATACCGTAAAACCTAAAAAAAGAAACGCAGTAAGGAATTTATTCATTTTTATGGAGGGCAATTTTCATGAGTTAGCAAATTACAAAATTTCAACCAATGCTTCCCGCTTGTAACCAATTTTGTATTTTCGTTCTATGAATGCCAATTTCCTCCAAACTCCAATAGATTACTTAAAAGGTGTCGGTCCAAACAGGGCGGATTTGCTCAAAAAAGAGCTTGGTATACATACTTTCCAAGATTTATTGAATCTTTTTCCGAATAGATATTTAGACAGAACACAGTATTATAAAATTGCACAATTACAGCAAACCAATGCCGAAGTTCAGATTATAGGGAAAATAACCCACATTAAAACCGTCGAGCAAAAACGCGGAAAAAGACTCGTCGCTACTTTTATTGACGAAACCGGGAGCATTGAACTGGTTTGGTTTCGTGGTCAAAAGTGGATTCGAGAGAATTTAAAGTTGAATGTTCCGTATGTAATCTTCGGAAAAACAAATTACTTTAACGGAAGTTTTTCCATGCCACATCCAGAAATGGAATTGCAAGATACGCATGGAAAAAGCATCCGTTCTGCCATGCAAGCGGTGTATCCTTCTACCGAAAAATTAGGGAATAGTGGTATCACAAATCGAGTTATAAATGGACTGATGCAACAGCTGTTTTTGGAGAGCAAAAATGACTTTGCTGAGACCCTCTCAAAACCACTTTTGGAGGAGCTAAAATTAGCATCAAAAAAGGAGGCTATTTTCAATATACATTTTCCAAAAAGTCAGGCACATTTGGCACGTGCAACCTACCGATTAAAGTTTGAAGAATTGTTCTACATTCAACTGCAATTAATCCGTAAAAACTTAGTTCATAAATCAAAAATTAAAGGGCATCCTTTTGATAAAATTGGGCACAACTTTAATACCTTTTTTTCAGAACATTTACCCTTTGAATTGACCGAAGCACAGAAGCGGGTAATCAAAGAAATACGCAACGATTTAGGGAGTAATGCCCAGATGAATCGACTTTTGCAAGGCGATGTAGGTTCGGGAAAGACCATAGTAGCGCTAATGGCAATGTTAATAGCACTTGACAATGGTTTTCAAGCCTGCTTAATGGCTCCTACTGAAATTTTGTCAGTCCAGCACTATAGCGGTTTAATAGAATTATGTAAAGAACTGGACACCAGTATTGAAATGCTTACAGGTTCAACTAAAACTTCAAAAAGAAGAGCAATTCATGAAAAGCTTGAAAATGGCGAATTAGACATTCTAATTGGCACGCATGCGCTGCTTGAAGATAAGGTAAAATTCAAGAATCTAGGGCTTGCAATTGTGGATGAGCAACACCGTTTTGGAGTGGAACAACGCAGTAAATTATGGCACAAAGGAAGCCCACCTCAATCCTCCCTGAGGGAGGAAGCAGCTAGTGTACTTAAAAAATATATGACCGCTAGGCCATCTGCTTACAAATTACTGAAAGAGCTTCAGCTAGAAAACAAAAAGCAACCGACTCAGTCCGAAATAATTTTATGGGAATGTTTAAGAAGCAAAAAACTTGGTTATAAATTTAGAAGACAACATATTATAGATGAGTTTATTGTCGATTTTGTCTGTCTTGAAAAAAAGCTGGTAATTGAAGTAGATGGAGGATATCACAACCACCCGGAACAAAAAGAAGCTGATGAACTAAGAACTCAGATATTAAAAGAACTCAAGTTTAGAGTACTACGGTTCACAAATGAAGAAATAATAGGGAGTATCGATGCCTCATTAAAAAAAATTGAAACTATTTTAAAAAGCCTCCCCTCAGGGGAGGTTGGTGGGGCTATCCCCCCCCACATCCTCGTAATGACCGCCACCCCCATCCCCCGCACCCTTGCCATGAGTGTTTATGGCGACCTAGATATTAGTATAATTGACGAACTTCCGCCAGGCAGAAAAGATATTAAAACCGTACACCGCTTTGATGCAAATAGACTGAAGGTTTTTAGGTTTATTAGAGACGAAATTAGCAGGGGTCGGCAGGTGTATATTGTGTACCCTTTAATACAGGAAAGTGAGACCATGGATTACAAAGATTTGATGGATGGCTATGAAAGTATTGTTCGCGAATTCCCCATGCCGAAATATCAAATTTCAATTGTTCACGGACAGATGAAACCTGCAGATAAGGAGTATGAAATGAATCGTTTTATAAAAGGAGAAACACAAATTATGGTCGCCACTACGGTTATTGAAGTTGGCGTAAATGTTCCAAACGCCAGTGTAATGATTATTGAAAGCGCAGAGCGTTTCGGATTATCACAGTTGCACCAATTGCGCGGTCGTGTGGGTCGTGGCGCAGAACAGAGCTATTGTATTTTAATGACCAGCCACAAACTCTCTGCCGATGCAAAAACCCGTTTACAAACAATGGTACAAACGAGTGACGGTTTTGAAATTGCTGAAGTTGACCTAAAACTCCGCGGCCCCGGGGATATGATGGGCACTCAACAAAGCGGCGTACTAAACCTTCGCATTGCAGATATAATAAAGGATAGTGAGATATTAAAAATTGCCCGAAGTTATGCAATGCAAACCCTAAAGGCAGACCCCAACCTTGCTTCCGAAGAAAATATTCCTATAAAAAAAACATATGCACAGCTTGTGAAGTACCGTAATATCTGGAATTATATTTCGTAGCATATTTTTTTTACAATTCAATCAAAACTAATACTTTCACAAAAAAATAAAATGAAATCCTTTCCACGTTTAATTATTTGCTTTTTCCTATTATCAAGTTTAATAAGTAAGGCCCAAGTTTTTAATCCGTATTACAACGGAATTGTTGAAGATGTTTCATCCACAAATATTTTGACCGACCTAACAACCTTGGTTGATTTCGGCGTAAAGGAAGCAGGAACCAATGCTATTGAAAACGCAAAAAACTGGATAATTGCACGCTACCAAACTTTGGGTTATAGCAATATTGAAACACAAGATTTTACAGTTTTTAGGCAAACAACTTCCAACATCATCATTACCAAAACCGGAAGTGTTTATACCGAATACCTTTTTAATAATAGACGGTCATTACGACACCATAAATGGTCCTGGCGCCAACGATAACGGCAGTGGAACGGTACTAATACTGGAGCTTGCGCGATTACTGAAAGATGTAGATACGGAATACTCCATTAAATTTATACATTTTAGCGGCGAGGAAGAAGGATTGTTGGGTAGCGAATATTATGTAGCTAACACGGTAATACCTGAAAATCTAGACATTAAATTGGTTTTGAACATAGACGAAGTGGGTGGTGTTGCTGGAGTGAACAACAACACCATTGTTTGCGAACGCGACGAAGGTTCGCCAAACTCAAACAATGCAGCTTCTGCGCAGGCAACGCAGGAAATGGCGAATTGTTTTGGGTTCTATTCAAATTTGCAGACAACAATTTCATACGCCTACGCTTCAGATTATATGCCTTTTGAAAACAATGGCGAAATTATTACTGGTTTGTATGAAGCAAACGAATCGCCCTACCCGCACGGCCCAATCGATGTTATAGAAAACATGGATCCCGATTATGTTTTTGAAGTAGCTAAAGGCACTATGGGCTCGGCATTACATTTTGCTGTGGCGCGCGAGCCATTGGGTGTTGAGGAAAACAATTTTACAAAAAACCTTACGCTCTACCCCAATCCTTCTCATGGAGTATTGAATGTTCGTTTAAACACGCCACTTTCTGAACCTGTAGCAATGACCGTTTTTGATGTTTTAGGTAAAAAAGTTTATAGCACTACTTTAAATAATGAAAATAGTGCCGTAGCTATAAAATTTTTAGAAAACGGTTTCTATTTGGCTGTTTTTCAAAGTAAAAATAACACTTTTGAGAAACGATTCATTTTAAACAAGTAAAAAAACAGCAACAAACTTTACCGAAGGTACGCCAAATAATCTCTAAAGACAGCCCCTAACCTTGCTTACGAATAAAATATTTCTATTAAAAAACATATGCACGATTTGTGAAGTATCGGAATATTTGGAATTAAATTTCGTAATTATTAGTTTCAATACCTCTAGATACTGTTTGAAAAGACACAACTTAAACTCGTATATTGCAAGCTGCAAGATTTTTATTGCTGTATTCCTCCTCAGTAACAAATAAATCATATATATTTAAAAAACTAAACAAACTTAAACATCATGAAAAAAGCACTACTCTATTTTCTTTTTATTATTGGTTCTGTTGGAACTATGAACTCTCAAACAGTTGTTATCTTTTCCACAACACTAGGCGATTTTGATGTGGAACTTTACGATACAGAATCCCCTATTACAGCTGGTAATTTTTTAAGCTTGGTACAGCAAGAATTTTATGACGGTATTATTTTTCATCGTGTAATTTCAAATTTTGTTGTTCAAGGTGGCGATCCTACCGGAACTGGAAGCGGCGGCCCTGGTTACACTATTCCAGATGAATTTATTCCTGGCCTATCTAATGTAAAAAAAACACTGTCTATGGCAAATACAGGACAACCAAATTCTGGAGGTAGTCAGTTTTTTATAAACCTTAAAGACAATATTTTTTTAGATTTTGACAAACCACCCCTTACTTCTGCACATCCCGTATTTGGTGAAGTAATATCTGGTTGGGACGTTGTTGAAATAATTGAAAATGTTCCTGTTGGGGCAAACGACAGACCTATTACGCCTATAGTAATGAACACGGTGCGGGTTAAATCGCTCGGCACAAACAATTTTGATGCTAACCAATCTTCATACACCATTTATCCAAACCCAGTAACAAACCAAAGTGTTATTGAAATAAATAGCAAAACAACAGCTATGACGCAGTTTTCTATACTGAATATTAATGGCTCAATACTAGCTACCCAAAAATTGCAAGTAAATGAAGGTGTAAACAAAATTAATTTATCAGACTTTCAAATTGATAAACTTGCTGTTGGTATGTACTTTATGACAATAACAAATAACGATGTTGTTACTCAGAAACGTTTTCTTGTTTCTGAATAATTAGCCTAAAAATCTCTCTTATTTATATATTATTTTCTAAACACAAAAAATTAAAGCTTGTTACAAGGTGTTGCTTACACATTAAACAAGCTTTAATTTTATTACAATGTACATAATACTTCAATGCCCCAGAAGTAAACGCATTTTAGCTACAATGCTTTTTCATAAATAGTTAATTGCTGAAATTAGATAATTTGAGCTGTAAATTATTGATTTTAGTACTTTGTGATATGGTATGGATTATTTTCTTTTTTTTATGATTAGAACTTCATCGTCTGAAAATTCCATCCATGCCAAATCGTAGATGTAATGAAACATTTTATTATGTGAATTGATTTGGAAGTGCGTATGATATTTGAACCGAAATCTTTTTTGTTCTAATACGTTTCGATACACTTTTATTTGAGATTTATTTTTACCCAACAATTCTAAAAGTATGGAGTAGTTGCGTTTTAAATATCCATTTATTTCTACGGCAGCTTGTTTAGAAGCGTAACGCAGTTGTTTATGATAATAGTTTTTACAATCAACAGAGCAAAAAATCTTATCACTTCTACCCTTTATAGGTTTTTTACATATTTTGCATATATTTTGCATCCCAATGCCTTTCTATCAACAAATGTACGATATTCGTTCCTAACGGTTATATACGTTTACTATCTAGTTAGCACTTTTAAAAAGGAATTTATTTTATTAATTTTGAAATAATTCCTTAGAAAAGCTTTTATGAAAACTGATAGAAAAAATTGTATTATTCTATATAAACCTCCTGTAAAAGCAGGCCGAGTAAAGATAAAAATTCCATATTTATTAAAAAAAGAGCGGGAAGCCTTTAAAAAACTGAATGGCACTTTTTATCATTTCAATCAAAAACTATGGAGTATTGTAAATACTTCTGAAAGCATAGCAAAAGTGAAGCAACTTTTTGGGGATAACTTGGTGGTTGAGGATGAAACTACACCCGCAAAAATACCGCGTTTTGAATTATCGGAAAAGGTAAAGGTTGAACTGGGTCGCAATCATCAAAAAATGGTTTTAAAAGGCTTTAGCACTGCTACTATCCGAAATTATGAGCACTCGCTGTCACAGTTTTTTAACTATTTTGAAACAGCAGATCTAAAGGCTATTACCAAAGAGCAAATTGAAGGGTTTATTTATCATCTTATTAGTAAATACAAAATAAGCGACCAAAAGCAGAACCTTATCATAAACGCTATAAAGTGCTATTATGAGCATACTTTGGGAATGCCACGAGAATATTACAACATAACGCGACCCAAAAAAAGCAAAGATCTTCCCAATGTATTAAGTATGGAAGAAGTTAGACAAATTATAAATCAACCAAAAAACATAAAACACCGAGCTATACTTCACATTATATATGGTGGCGGCCTGCGCGTAGGTGAAGTAATACGGCTACGCGTAAAGGATATACGAAGCGATGACGGCTATATATTTATTAAAGACAGTAAAGGCAAACGGGATCGCCATACGGTATTAAGCCCATTGCTTTTGCGTTTATTGCGCGACTACTATAAGCAGCACAAGCCTAGCTATTGGCTATTTGAAGGCCAGGACGGTGGCCAATATAGTACTAAAAGTATCCAGAGCATATACCGGAGCGCAGTAAAAATTACTAATAGCAATCCGTGGAGTACGCCACACACATTGCGCCACAGTTTTGCAACCCATTTAATGGAACGTGGGGTAAACATACGTTATATACAGAGCGCGCTAGGCCACGCTAGTATCAAAACCACAGAAATATACACCCGTGTTGTGGGCATTAACAACAAAACCTTAAGAAGTCCTTTGGATACTTTGTATGAAACGCTTACATTTGAAGAGAGCAAACTAAAATGACCTGTCGCACATGTGCGATATATACGCAATAGGCATGTCGTTTATACACATGTTGTAGTGCATTAACAAACCAACCAAAATCGAAAAAAATATGAAATTTAAAACT
>CAZFUX010000007.1:0-24992 GCA_964522085.1 uncultured Aequorivita sp. | reverse complement strand
ATTTTCAAATTATTAAACCCGATTTTTCGGGTTCCTATCTGTAGTGAGTATATACTACTTTATAATGTCCTTTAACTATTCTTCTATAAGGCTCTCCCAAAATTTCATCTGCTTGCCATTGTTTCTTGAAGATAGTTTCAGAAATAGTTTGATGAATTTCCACCTGAACTCTTTTAGCATAATCAATGGAAAAATTTTCTTTATTGAACTTATAAATTCGTTTTAAATCCGCCTTCGCAAAATTATCCCAAACAATTTTACTTGTCTTTGACATTACCAAGTCTGCATTTCTTCCAACAAATCTTCGTGAGTTGTATATTCGCCTGCATCAATTCTTGCTTCAGTTTCCAAAAGTTTCTGCCTGTATTGTTCTTTTGTCAAATAATTTCCTAAAACTGTTTTGCAAACTACTTTGTTAGAATTTATTTTTATAGCCTCTATTTCATCTAAAACATCTTCTTTGGTTTCAAGAATCCATTTTGCCAGTTCTATTCTTTTAGTTTCGATATTCATCTTTTAAAATTTAATGACACTTATAAATGTACGGAAATTTATTTTTCATCATTAAAAAACCTACAAGGTTTTGGAAACCTTGTAGGTTAAATATGTTTCAATAATTTCAGTAAATGATTAATTTTTAATATCCGCCACTTTTCCAGCTTTAATATTATTCAGCTTTAAATCTTCTAAAACGTTTATGGCTTCTTCAACATACATATCCTTGCTCAAGTTTTTGTGCCACCTTTTACGTTTTGAAGAAAGTGTTGTATCCTGCTTCATTAAAGCAGTTTCGTAAGGCAACGATTCAAACGTTAAGTGGTTGTCATATTCATCAATTGCATCAAACCGTTTTGTGTCTTGTTTACGTTTTTCAATTTCGGCAGTATAATCATTGTAATTTAAATTTACTTCTTTTTCATCTCTGCGCTCTTTTATCCATTTGGCGTTATCGTCAATCAATTTTAACTGCTCATTTTGTGCCATTCTGGCCTTGCTTTTTTCTATGGTTTCATCAAAACCAATATAACCATCCCAAATATCATAATTTGCAGCATTTATTTTATCATACGGCAACGGGTTTGGGTAATCTCTTTCACCAATATCTATATAGCTATAACGGTCTGGCATTACCACATCACTCTTTACACCTTCTAACTGCGTAGAACCACCATTAACACGATAGAACTTTTGCGTGGTCATTTTTAACGCACCCAAATCACCCAAATCGCTTTGTCTAAGCCATTGGTTAAGATCGATAACGTTTTGTACCGTTCCTTTGCCATAGGTTTGTTTACTCCCTAAAATAATAGCACGTTTGTAATCTTGCATTGCAGCTGCCAAAATTTCGGAAGCGGAAGCGGAAAGCTCGTTCACCAAAATAACCAACGGTCCGTCCCAAACTATCTCGCTATTTTCATCTTCTAAAACTTCTTTACCTTCTGCTGAAGAAACCTGCACTACAGGTCCTTTTTTGATGAAAAGCCCTGCAATATCTACAGCCGTTCTTAAAGATCCACCTCCATTACCCCGAAGATCTAATACTAAACCTTCCATTCCTTCTTCTTTTAAACGAAGTATTTCCTTCTTAACATCTGTAGCCGCATTACGCTCTTTGTAATTTTCCATATCAAAATAGAACTGCGGAAGATTAACGAGTCCAAATTTGCGCCCGTCTTTTTCAATAAATGAAGATTTTGCATACGTTTCTTCTAGTTCCACAACATCACGGGTAATCACTTTATCTGAAATTGTTCCGTCTACATTTTTAATGGTAAGCGTAACATTTGTGCCTTTTGGACCTTTTATAAGTTTTACGGCATCGTCAATACGCATTCCTACTATGCTTACTGCGTCTTTTTCATCTTCCTGTTTCACTTTAATGATGGCATCGCCCACTTCAATTTTTTCACTTCGCCACGCTGGACCACCGCTTATTACTTCAATTACAGTTATGTAATCGTTTTTCTTTTGAAGCCTAGCTCCTATTCCTTCCAGTTTACCAGACATTTGAAGATCAAAACGATCCTTATCTGGTGGCGCAAAGTAGTTGCTATGTGGATCAAACTCTTCGACTATAGTATTAAGATATATTGCGAAATAGTCTTTACGTTCTAAATCTTTCGTAAAATCGAAATATTCATCTAATGAAGTTTTTGCAGATTCGCGTGCTTTCTCTTCAAGTTCAGTTAATGATTTTTTCTCAAATGGTTCTTCGGAAGATTTTTTAGTTTCTGAAGTTTCTTCATCTTCATCATCTGATTTTTTTTCAGAAGAAGTTATTCCTTTTTCATTATTATTTTTCTCTTCAACTAAATCGTAATAATTAGAAAGCGTTGTGAATTTTAACTGCTGTTTCCAACGTGCTTTTAAAGCCTTTGGAGATTCCGTATATGTAAGGTTGTCATAATCTACATCTATAGATTCTTTTTCATTAAAATTGAAAGGTTCGCTTAAAACTTCAGGATAGACTTTTTTTACATCTTCCATTCGTTCTTGAAAACGATTGTAAACCAAATCGAAAAAAGACAGATCCTTGTTTTTTATTTGGTCGTCAATTTCAGTTTTGTATTTACTAAATTCAGCTATATCTGAAGCCAAGAAGTACCTTTTTAAAGGGTCTAGTCCTTTAATAAAGTTATCGTGAACAGATGCCGAAAAAGTATCATCTATGTCCTTGGCGTCATAATGTCCTTTCTGGATAACGTACGATATTAAATCTAATAATAATTTATCTTTATCAGGATCGTTAAATTCCTTGGTTGTAAAACTGCATGAAGCAACAGCAACAAAAACAGCGAGGAATAAAATTTTAAAATTATTTTTCATAAAGTGCATAATGGAGTATTATTTTTAAGAGTGTCTAAATTATATAAAAAACTGTGCCAATAAAGTATTCTGGCACTAATTTTTTGTTAAACAGACTTTTTCCAATTCTAAATTTTGAGTTCAGAATTCAGAATTGAAAAGTGTATTTTTGTTTCTTTCAAATTAAGAAAAAACTATGGCTAAGAAACGACCGCTTATATTAGTAACTAATGATGATGGTATAAATGCTCCAGGCATCAGAACATTAATTGAAGTTATGAATACGCTGGGAGATGTTTGTGTAGTTGCACCAGATTCGCCCCAAAGCGGTATGGGCCACGCAATAACTATTAACGACACTTTATATTGCGACCCTGTAAAAATAACAAACGGCGACCCACAAACAGAGTATAGTTGTAGCGGTACTCCTGTAGATTGTGTGAAATTTGCAGTAAACGAAATTTTAAAACGCAAACCAGATCTTTGTGTAAGTGGCATAAATCACGGAAGCAACAGTTCTATAAACGTAATTTATAGCGGAACAATGAGTGCAGCGGTTGAGGCTGGAACGCTCGGCATTCCATCCATTGGGTTTTCACTTTTGGACTATTCTTTGGAAGCAGATTTTGAACCATCAAAAAAATTCGTGAAAACAATTGCAATGCAAGCCCTAGAAAACGGAATGCCGAAAGGAGTTGTTTTAAATGTAAATATCCCAAAGTTAAAAGCTTCCGAAATAAACGGTATTAAAGTGTGCAGACAAGCAAATGCGCATTGGGAAGAAAAATTTGACAAGCGTACGAACCCCCTTGGCCGGGAATATTATTGGCTTACAGGCGAATTTGTAAACGAAGATAAAGGTGAAGATACTGATGAATGGGCACTGCATAATGGCTTTGTTTCGGTGGTTCCTGTGCAGTTTGATCTTACAGCACATCATGCTATTAAAGAGATTAATACTTGGGAGTTTAAAAAAAAGTAGCTATATGCAGTTGCAGTTGACTATCAATTTTAAATAGATAAATAAAAAATGAAACCACATATAAAAGAAATACTAATTGGATTGGTAATAGGCTTAGTTGCAAATATGGCAGGTATGTATTTGTATATTTTCTTTTTTTCGAAACTTAGCTTGGAATCAACCTTGCAAGCAGCTTTAGAAAATGGCTTTTTAGGGAGTTTAATAGCTTTAGGTGCAATTTTAAATCTAATTATATTCTTTATTTTTTTGAAGAAAAATCAAAATTACAGAGCACGCGGCGTAGTTTTAGCAACCGTTATTGCAGCTATTGGAATATTGATTTCAAAATTTTTCTGAAAAAAGTTGCTATCTTAGTAAACTCAAAAGGTTCTTTTTCAAAAGAAGTCTTCTTAAGAATTCAAATAAATAACCATAAACTATAAACCCAAAAAATGAGACGCGCAGTTTTTCCCGGAACTTTTGACCCCATAACGCTTGGGCACGTAGATATTATAAAACGCGCGCTCCCGCTTTTTGATGAATTAATTATTGCTATTGGTGTAAATGCTGATAAAAGAACAATGTTTTCAATTGAAGAAAGAATAAATTTTATTGAAAATTCTTTTGTAGGTGAAACGAAAATTACCGTAAAAAGCTATTCTGGATTAACAGCAAATTTCTGTATTGCTGAAAAAGCACAGTTTATACTTCGCGGCTTAAGAAATACTACCGATTTAAATTATGAGCAACCCATAGCTCAAACCAATTACAAAATGGCGAAGATGGAAAGCATCTTTTTAATCTGCTCTCCCGAAGTTTCTAATATATCTTCAACTATTGTTCGGGACATGATGCGTAATGATGGGGATTATTCTGGCTTGGTTCCGTCTTCTGTAAAAAAATAATTTTTTAAAAAAAACTTCAACTAAAAAACCCTTTCAGTTTCCTGAAAGGGTTAATCTAAAAATTTTAATTAAAAAAAATTAAAGCGCAGCTACGTGCTTAGCCATATTACTTTTTAAATTGGAAGCTTTATTCGTGTGAATAATGTTTTTCTTAGCCAATTTGTCTATCATAGAAACGACTGAAGGAAACATAGTTTCAGCCTCTTTCTTATCAGTAAGCTCTTGAAACCTCTTCATGACGTTACGAGCCGTTTTGTGCTGGTAACGGTTACGCAAGCGCTTTGCTTCGTTGCTTCTTATTCTCTTTAATGCTGACTTGTGATTTGCCATTGTATTTTTGTTAAATTCTAATTTTTGTAGTCCGTAGGGGAATCGAACCCCTGTTACCAGGATGAAAACCTGGCGTCCTAACCCCTAGACGAACGGACCATTTTATTTTTTAATGCGGATGCAAAAATACAACTATTTTTGAATAGCGCAAATACTATATTACTTTTTTCAAAAAAAATTAATATGCCCTTGCAAAAAGCACCTTTCTGTTTGATGGTTTTCCAGTAACCATACAGCTTCCCGCTTCATTATTTTTATCTAAAGGAATACAACGAATTGTTGCTTTTGTTTCATTTTTAATCTTTTCTTCTGTTTCTGAAGTTCCATCCCAATGCGCAAGTATAAAACCACCCTTAGCATCTAGCACTTTTTTAAATTCTTCATAGGTAGCAACTTCAGTTGTATTTTCAGTTCTGTGAGAGATTGCTTTCTTGAAAAGATTATCCTGAATTTCATCCATTAATGAAACTACTTTTTCTACAACCTCTTCGTTCGGAATAAATTCTTTTTGTAGCGTATCGCGTCTAGCAAGCTCTACAGTTCCCTTTTCTACGTCCTTTGGGCCAATTGCTATTCGCACAGGAACACCCTTCAATTCGTATTCATTAAATTTCCAACCTGGCTTATGGGTATCACGATTGTCATATTTAACACGGATTCCTTTTGCGCGTAGGTTTTTCATCAAATCTTTAGCCACCTTATCAACAGCTTCAAACTCTTCATCTTTTCTATATATAGGTACAATCACAACTTGATCTGGCGCTAAATTTGGAGGTAAAACCAAACCATTGTCGTCACTATGTGTCATAACCAACGCACCCATTAACCTTGTTGAAACACCCCAAGAGGTTGCCCAAACGTAGTCTAGCACGCCTTCTTTTGAAGCAAACTTTACATCAAAGGCTTTTGCAAAGTTTTGACCTAAAAAGTGTGATGTTCCAGCTTGCAAAGCCTTACCATCCTGCATTAAAGCTTCAATACAATAAGTTTCCAAAGCCCCTGCAAAACGTTCGCTTTCGGTTTTTGTGCCTTTTATAACTGGAATTGCCATATAATTTTCAGCAAAATCTGAATATACATTCATCATTTGTTCTGCTTCGGCTATCGCCTCGTCTTTTGTTGCGTGGGCTGTGTGACCTTCTTGCCATAAAAATTCTGCAGTTCTTAAAAATAATCTTGTACGCATTTCCCAACGCACCACATTTGCCCATTGGTTTATTAAAAGTGGTAAATCACGATACGATTGTATCCATTTTCTGTAAGTATCCCAAATAATAGTTTCTGAAGTTGGACGAACAATTAATTCTTCTTCCAGTTTTGCATCAGGATCTACAATAACTCCGCTTCCATCTTCTGCATTTTTTAATCTATAATGGGTAACAACAGCACATTCTTTTGCAAAACCATCAACGTGGCTAGCTTCTTTACTAAAGTAAGATTTCGGAATAAAGAGCGGAAAGTAAGCATTTTGATGCCCCGTTTCTTTAAACATTCTATCTAGTTCGGCTTGCATGCGTTCCCATATAGCATATCCATAAGGTTTAATAACCATGCAGCCACGAACTCCAGAATTTTCTGCAAGATCTGCTTTGATTACCAGTTCGTTATACCATTTTGAATAATCTTCCTCTCTAGTAGTTAAATTCTTTGCCATAGTTGGGGTTTTGGCACAAAAGTTGTGCCTATGTTAAATAATTAGGTATTGTCAGCAAAACTACTTATTTTTATAATGTCCAACAATTAAATTACCATAGATATGTTCACTCAAAATTTTAATATAAAACGTTTTACTCCTTTAGCAATACTAGGAGTTTTAACCCTTTTGCTAAGTTCCTGCGGAACGTATAATCAGGGATATAATCAAAATGATGGTATATATAGTTCTAATACTTCAGAAGAAGGAAATGCTAATGAAGCTCCATCTGATAAGTCTAGTTATTACCAACAATATTTTGAATCTAAGGCAAATGCATATTCAAATCTTCCAGATGAAGGTGCCATTTTTACAGATATCGATGCCTATTCTACCACAGAAAGTTTAGATGAAGATGGAAATATAATTATTGAAGAAAATTATACTGAAGACGGTTATGGCGCTTGGGGTAGCAACCCTGAGGGCGTTACAATAAATATCTATAATACAGGTGGTTATGGCTATGGTTTTTACAACCGTCCGTTATGGCACACAAACTATTGGGGCGGATGGGGCTTCAATAACTATTACACACCTTACTGGGGTATGAATTATGGTTGGAATTACCCATATTATGGATATGGTTACGGATATGGCTATGGAAACCCATATTATTACGGTAATGGCTATTACAATCCATACTACGGTAATAATTATTACAATGGTGTAGCATATAATCGTGGAAGACGAAACACAGATTATAATAGAACGCAAGCAAGAGGCAGATCAAACAATGCTTCTACTCGCAGCTCATCTTACAGTCGCTCTGAAACAACACGACGCGTAAACAGAACTAATGTACGTGCTAACACCAATACTCGTAATACCCAAAGTAATACTGTGCGAAATAATACAGTTAGAACTAATAGATCTGGAACAAATCGTGTAATTAGAAACACACGCTCTAATTCCACACGTAACAATACTTCCACACAACCAACTAGAAGTAACAGCAACCAAACTATTCGCAATACACGTAGCTCAAACAACAGCAGTTATTCAACTCCCACTAGAAGTAGCAATTCCAGCTCCATAAGAAGTTCGGGGAGTAGCACACGCTCTAGCAGCGGAAGTACTAGAAGCAGTAGCGGTGGAAGAGGTGGTCGCGGCTAAAATTAATTAAAAATCTACATTTTATAATTTCAAAATATGAAATGCCTATTAACCATTTCAAACTATCCTGAAATGATTAAAGGGCATTCCTTTTTATATTTCTCAACAATTTTATTCAAATGAAAAAAATAACATTTCTTATACTAATTACCTTAACGACAACGATAACACAAGCTCAAAATATAACAGACGGTCTGCGTTATAGCACAAACCAAAATATAGGCACCGCACGGTTTACAGCACTTAGCGGAGCAATGGGCGCTTTGGGCGGCGATTTTTCTGCCATCAACATAAATCCAGCTGGTGGTGCTGTTTTTTTGGATTCTAACTTGTCTTTTTCTGGCTCTATTTTCGATTTGAGCAATAAGGCTAACTATTTCAATAACAGCGAAAAAAGCATTGCTAATGATTTTTCAATAAATCAGTTGGGTGGAGTTTTTGTAATAAACAATGCCAATGAAGATTCTGCTTTCAAAAGAATTACAATCGGATTGGGGTATAATGTTGACAAGAATTTTGAAAATCAACTATACATTGCCGGTAACGGAAACACTTCAATAAGTAATTTCTTTTTGGAACAAGCACAAGGAATTCCACTAAATCTTTTAGATTTACGTGCGGGTGAATCAATTTCAGATTTATATCAATTTTTAGGCGAAACTGAAGGCGTTGCCGCACAGAATGCTTTTTTGGGGTATCAGGCTTTTCTTTTTGATGCAGTTGATCCTAGCAATCCTTCTAATACTTCCTATATTTCAAATATTTCAGGCGGAAACTTTAACCAAGAATACGAGTATCTTTCACAGGGCTACAACAGTAAATTTTCAATAAATCTGGCTGCTCAGATTACTAACGATCTTTACTTCGGAATAAATATAAATACCCACACCCTTAATTATGACCAAAGCACTTTTCTTTTAGAAACCAACAGCAATCCAGGTTCTACGGTAAACAGGGTTGGTTTTGAAAATAATCTTTCTGTAAATGGAGCTGGTATTTCTGCACAAATTGGAGGTATTGCTAAAATTGGAGAGCATTTTCGTTTAGGTTTGAGCCTAGACACACCAACTTGGTTTCAAATTTCTGAAGAAACCACTCAGTATCTTGAAAGCCGCCGTTTATTTGAAGGGCAAACAATAAATGAAATTATAGATCCGCGTATCATTAATGTGTACGAAGATTACACCTTAATAACTCCAGCCAAAGTTACAGCGAGTGCTGCCTATATTTTTGGCCAAAAAGGATTGATAAGTTTCGATTATTCTTATAAAGATTATTCTTCTATTGAATTCAATACTATAGATAATTACAACAGTTCTTATTTCAACGATTTAAACAACACGTTGGAAAACACATTGAAAGGTGTTTCAACATTTAAGGTAGGTGCCGAATATCGCTTGAACCAACTGAGTCTTCGAGGTGGTTTTCACTATGAAAACAGCCCTTATAAAAATGATAAAACCGCTGGAGATGTTACAGGGTTTTCAGCAGGAGCGGGTTATAATTTCGGAAAATTTACTTTCGATCTGGCTTATTCAAGAGCAGAACAGCAACGAAATCAACAATTATATACGGTTGGCTTAACAGATGCTGCTAACATTAATTCCATAAATAGTAACGTTGTAGCTACTTTAGGTTTTAAATTCTAAATCTCATAAACATTTTTTTAGTTGAATTTAGAAGTCAAAATAAAAACTTCCTCTTTTCAATACCAAAATGCTATTGCTTATCTTTGCAGACTTATAAAAATACGATTTTTTAGATGGATTTAGAAAAACAACTTAAAGAAATAGAAGCAATGGGCGATGACCACATTGGTAGTTCTACGGAAACACCAATGCGATCCGATGCTTTTGAGTTGAGCGATATTGAAAAAATTGCGAGCATAAAAAAAGATGTTCAAAGCATTTTGCAAACTTTAGGTCTCGACTTAACTGATGATAGCCTAAAAGGAACTCCAAACCGAGTTGCAAAAATGTTTGTGCAAGAAATTTTTGGCGGGCTTCACCCAGACAGAAAGCCAAAAGCTTCCACTTTTGACAATAAATACAAATACCAAGAAATGCTGGTAGAAAAGAATATTACCCTCTACTCTACTTGCGAACACCATTTACTTCCTATTGTTGGCAAGGCACATATTGCCTACATTAGTAATGGTTCGGTAGTTGGTCTTTCAAAAATGAACCGAATTGTTGATTATTACGCAAAGCGTCCTCAAGTTCAGGAACGCTTAACGATTCAAATTGTAAAAGAATTACAGCAGGTTTTAAATACTGACGATGTAGCTTGTATCATTGACGCAAAACACTTATGCGTAAATTCTCGAGGCATTCGCGATATTGATAGTAGCACAGTTACAAGCGAATTTGGAGGAGCATTTAAGAATACTGACACACGTAGAGAATTTTTGGATTATATAAAATTTGACACGGAGTTTTAAAAGGAAATTCCAAATAAATCTCAAATAACAAAATCCAAATTCTAATATGTTTTAAGTTTGAAAACCTGAAACCTGAAATTTTGAAACAGCACGAACTACATATTTACAACTCAATTTCCAAAACCAAAGAAAAATTCACCCCAATCCACGAAGGTGTAATAGGCATGTACGTTTGTGGACCAACCGTTTATAGCAATGTACATTTGGGGAATTGTCGAACCTTTCTTTCTTTCGATTTGGTCTTTAGGTATTTGAAGCATTTAGGCTACAAAGTGCGCTATGTGCGTAATATTACCGATGCAGGGCATTTGGAAAACGATGGCGAGAGTGGTGACGATCCAATTCTTAAAAGAGCAAAACTTGAGCAATTGGAACCTATGGAAGTGGTTCAAAAATATACAGTAGATTTTCATACAACAATGGCAAAATTTAATGCGTTGCCACCAAGTATTGAGCCTACCGCAACAGGGCATATCTACGAGCAAATCCATATAGTTGAAAAGATAATTGAAGAAGGTTTTGCGTACGAAAAAAATGGCTCTGTCTATTTCGATGTTGTAAAATTCAATGAAAGCAACGATTACGGAAAACTTAGCGGTAGAAAGCTAGAAGACATGATTGCCAACACCCGCGAACTTTCTGCACAAAGCGATAAAAAAAATCCGCAGGATTTCGCACTTTGGAAAAAAGCCGAACCGCAGCACATTATGCGCTGGCCATCGCCTTGGGGCGAGGGTTTTCCTGGCTGGCATTTGGAATGTACCGCAATGAGCACCAAGTATTTGGGCAATAATTTTGATATACATGGTGGCGGAATGGATTTAAAATTTCCACACCATGAATGTGAGATTGCTCAGGCCGAAGCTTGCAATCATACTTCACCAGTAAATTATTGGATGCATACAAATATGCTCACCCTAAATGGTAAAAAAATGTCTAAATCTACTGGAAACTATATACTTCCAAATGAGATATTTACAGGCGAGAACAATATTTTAAGCAAAGCCTTCTCTCCTGCCGTTACTAAGTTTTTTATGTTTCAGGCACATTACAGCAGTATTTTAGATTTCAGTAGTGAAGCTTTAGAAGCATCAGAAAAAGGATTTAATAGATTAATGGATGCTTATAGAATTTTGGGAGGACTGAAAACTTCAGAAAAAAGTAGCATTGATATTGAAAGCTGGCGAAAAGCTTGCTACGATGCAATGAATGACGATTTTAATAGCCCAATTTTAATAGCACATCTTTTTGAAGCTGTGAAATTTGTAAATTCAGTAAAAGAAGAAAAAGAAACTATTACATCAACAGATTTGGAGCTTTTCAAAAAAACGATGGATGATTTCCTTTTTGATGTTTTAGGGCTGGAAGATAGCGTTTCTGAAAATTTACAAGATAGCGAAAAGCTTGCTGCTGCGGTAGAACTTCTTATTCAATTACGTAACCAAGCCCGTGCCAATAAAGATTTTGCAATGAGCGATAAAATTCGGGATGAACTTGCGACTAAAGGAATTCAGCTTAATGACGGGAAAGATGGCACTACTTTTTCGTTGAGTTAAGTCAGATTAAAAACTTAAGATTTCAAATATGGTTAGACTTATTTTCACATTATCAATTATTACTATTCTTATAGGTTGCGACTCGACTACTAAAAGACCGATCGATATTGAAAATCCAGCAGAAAACTCAAGTTCACCTATAGACATAATACCAAAGGTTACAGGAATTGGCGGTATTTTCTTTTATTCAAACAATCCACAGAAAACAAATGAATGGTACTCCAAAAATCTAGGAATTGAGATTAATGATTGGGGAGCTTCAAGTTTTGACTCCAGAAATTTAAATAGACCCGAGGAGATTAATACTCTTCAATGGAAAGCTTTTGAAAAAGGGGATGAATATTTCTCTCCCTCAAAAAAAGATTTTATGATTAATTATCAAGTTCAGAATATTGAAGGACTTGTAATAAAACTCCAAGAAAATGGAGTAACAATACTTGATAGTATTGAAGCATTCGATTATGGAAAGTTTATTCATATTTTAGACACTGAAGGCAACAAAATTGAATTATGGGAGTCTAACTAATCCGCTTAATATTTTGAATGATTACCTATGAAAAAAATACTCACATACCCTTTCATTCTGTTAATTAAAGGATATCAAGCTCTAATTTCACCTTTATTACCTTCCAGTTGTCGCTACACTCCTACTTGCTCACATTATGCTATTGAAGCTTTACAAACACACGGTTTGCTAAAAGGTGGTTGGCTTGCCGCGAAAAGAATAGGAAGTTGTAATCCCTGGGGCGGCTCAGGTTATGACCCAGTTCCACCAAAAAAGAAATAAATATATGTTCCGCTTTACTTTTTCGCTTTTATTACCTTTACACGTTGTTATAAAATCTTCAATATGCATTATTTAAGTTTTACCTGGAACCCTTCTGAAGGGATTGATCTTGGTTTTTTTATGATTCGTTTCTACAGCTTGATGTTTGTGGTAGCATTTTCATTAGGCTGGTTTCTAACCAAAAAAATATACGAACGCGAAGGATTGTCGCAAGAAAAACTAGACAGCCTTTTTATCTATATGGTTGCAGCTACCTTGATTGGCGCACGATTGGGTCATGTTATTTTTTACCAACCTGAGCTTTTTATGGAAGACCCACTTTCGGTTTTTCTACCAATACAAACTGTTCCTACTTTTAAATTTACAGGGTTTCAAGGCCTAGCAAGTCATGGCGCTGCAATCGCCATTCTTATCGCAATGTATTATTATACAAAAAACGTAATCAAAAAACCATTTTTATGGATTTTAGATCGCATTGTAATTGCAGTAGCTGCAGGAGCAATTTTTGTGAGAATTGGTAATTTTATGAATTCTGAAATTATCGGTAAACCATCGGGAGATTTTCCACTTGGGGTACGGTTCGTTCACGAAGGAATTAGACCTCAAGAAGCTGTAAATGCTACTGGAATTGAAACATCTAGTAAGGCCTATGACGCTATTGTTCACAACCCACAATTTTCAGAATTACTAAACTCCGTTCCTTTTCGTCACCCTGCACAACTTTATGAAGCTGCTGGCTATGTAATTGTGTTTTTGGTATGTTGGTATTTATATTGGAAAACCGAACGCAGAAAACAAATTGGTTATATTTTCGGAGTGTTTTTAATTCTTCTATGGATGGTTCGTTTTTTAGTTGAATTTGTAAAAGAAAGTCAAGGCGGGTTTGAATCTGCCTTAGGACTACTTTCTACTGGACAATGGCTTAGTATTCCTTTCATAATTGCTGGAATCTACATAATGTGGAAGGCTACAAAAAAACCTATTACAGTGTAAAAATTCGCCACTAATTCATGAATTAGTGGCTAAAAAAATTGATAATGAAAAAGTTATTTATTTCCGCAGCACTTGTTGCTTCACTCATTTCTTTTAATTGTTGTAAAGACACTCCTAAGACAGAAACTAAAAGCATAACAAAAGAAATTACTTTCACCAAAGAAGGCGAACTTAAACTTATAAAAGCTAAAAACGACTCTATACTTGCAACACTAGATATAGAAATAGCAGACGATGAATACTCAACCCAAACTGGTTTAATGTACCGCCATGCTATGCCCAAAAACCAAGGGATGCTTTTTATTTTTGAAGATGTAATGCCTCGCTCGTTCTACATGAAGAATACGGAGTTTTCAATAGACATTATTTACTTTAATGCTGAAAAAGAAATAGTAAGCATCCGGAAAAACGCAAAACCTTTTGACCAAACCTCGCTTCCATCTGAAGCACCTTCGCAATATGTACTAGAAGTAATCGCAGGGCTTTCAGATAAATTGGCGCTTGAGAAAGGTGATAAAATTGAGTTTACTAAAGAGTAACGAAATTCGCCCTTTCTAAACAATTTGAGAAGAAAATGATTAAAATAAAAAAGAGTCCTTTTCTAGTTGAAAAGGACTCTTTTAATATTCCGAAGAAATAGCTTACGCCTCTAAAAGAGGATCAACTTCTTCTTCTTCTTCTTCTTCTTTATCAATTAAATCTTCAACTTTTTTACGTTTTACTGTATCATACATAATTGGTGTTGCAATAAACAACGATGAATATGTACCTACAAGGATACCAACTATAATTGCAAATAACAATCCACGGATAGATTCCGCACCAAAGAAGAACATACTTAACAACACGATAAGTGTGGTAAATGAGGTGTTCAAAGTTCTTCCTAAAGTACTACTCAATGCCGCGTCAATTATTTGGTTCATTTTCCAGCCTGGATGTTCGCCGAAGTATTCACGAATACGGTCAAACACAATTACCGTATCATTCAGCGAGTACCCAATTACCGTCAGGATTGCCGCAATAAACGCTTGGTCAATCTCCATGCTGAAAGGCATAAACTTGTACGTAAGTGAGAAAACACCGAGTACAATAACCACATCGTGAAATACTGCTACAACGGCTCCCAAACTAAATTGCCATCTTCTAAAACGCAATAAAATATAAAGGAAAACTACAACTAACGACCCAAATACGGCCCAGAAAGAGTCTCTCTTAATATCGTCTGCAATGGTAGGACTAACTTTATAGTACTCCATTCTACCAATAGTTTTTCCGTCTTGATCGCCCACAAATTTATCGTAGGTCATATCTACTGGCATATCTATTTTAACGGTTTCAAAAAGCATATGCTCTATTTCTTCGTCAACTTCGGTTCCAGTTTCATCTACTTTATATTTAGTAGTAACTTTCAACTGGTTATCGCCACCGTAGGTTTTTGCCTCAGCACTTCCAAAGGTTTTTATAAGGTTCTTTTGAATTTCAAGGGAGTTTACATCTTTCGCAAAACGAACTGTATACGTTCTTCCTCCAACAAAATCTACACCTTGGTTAAGACCATTGAAAAACAATGAAGAAACACTTATTAAAAGCAAAATAGAGGAAATAATGTAAGCAGTTTTACGCTTCTTCAAAAACAAAACATGTACGTTAGTGAAAAGATTTTTCGTAATAGAAGTTGAACAAGGCAACGGCTTACCGTTCTTGGTATAACTATCAATAAACAATCTTGTAATGAAAATTGCAGTAAACAATGAAGTTGCAATACCTATTAATAAGGTAGTTGCAAAACCTTGAATTGGTCCAGTTCCGAAAACCAAAAGAATTAAACCAGTAAGACCAGTTGTAATGTTTGCATCTAAAATTGATGACAACGCATTGTTAAAACCATCCTTAATAGCATCTTTCTGCGCCTTCCCTTTGGCGAGTTCTTCTTTTATCCTTTCAAAAATAAGTACGTTCGCATCTACAGACATACCTACCGTTAATATAATACCCGCTATACCAGGCAACGTAAGTACCGCACCAAGACCAGCTAATATTCCGAAAATAAATAGAATGTTAACCAATAGCGCAACATTTGCAAACGCTCCCGCTTTTCCGTAGTAACCAATCATCCATAAAAGAACGATAAGAAGAGCAACCGCGAAAGACATTACTCCACTACTAATAGCTTCTTGACCCAATGTTGGACCAACAACTTCACCTTGAATAATCTCTGCAGAAGCAGGTAATTTACCAGCACGAAGAACGTTTGCTAAATCCTGACCTTGAGGTACAGTAAAGTTTCCTGAAATCTGGCTTCGACCACCAGCAATAGGACCAGAAGTTACACCTGGTGCAGAATATACAATATCATCAAGAACAATAGCAATCTGGCTTTGATCTTGGTATGCCTGCTCCGTCATTTGTTCCCAAACTTTAGCACCTTGTCCGTTCATTTGCATAGAAACAACTACACGGCTCATATTGTCAAACTCTTGTCTTGCATCTACAACAACACTTCCACCAAGTGGAGGCGTATTGTTTCTGTTTCCTTTTAACGCATATAATGCCGTTACTTCTTCACCGTTTAATTGTGGATTTGTCTCTGGTAAGCCCCAAACAAATTTTGCGAAACGTAATTCAGTAGGCAATAAAGATTTTACTTGCGGATTACGCAAATAACCGTTTATCGCTGAAGTATCTTTTAATCTGAAAGAAGCAATTACAGGACTTCCTTGGCTACCCAAAGAAACCATTTTTGATAAAATTGGATTCGCTTTTTCATTATCAACTAATGAATCTTTTACATCTTGACCTCCTAGAAGTTTACTTACATCGTCCTCTTCTATTAAAGTTGAATCAATTTCTACTACCGCAGTTTCATCAATTATAATTTCTTCTGTTGAAGAATCAGCCATTGCAATTTCGCCCGATTTAGTATCTGCAGCTTGTAGGAAGCCTGCCATTTCTTCAAATTTATAAACATCCCAGAATTCTAGTTGAGCAGTACTTTGAAGTAATTTTGTAACCCTGCCTACATCCTTAGCTCCTGGAAGTTCTACAAGAATTCTTGCAGTTTTCCCAATACGCTGAATGTTCGGTTGGGTAACTCCAAATTTATCGATACGCTTTCTCAATACCTCAAAAGCTGAAGTAATAGACTCGTCAATTTTCTTTTCGATAACCGGCTTAACTTGTGCGTTGGTCATTCCAATATTAATTACATCTTCAAGATTTTTGTTGAAGAAAATATCAGGAGAAGCAAGATTGTTTTCTCCTGACAACACATCAAAAGCTGAAAAGAAAGACTCTAAGTAAGTATCCTGAGTAGATTTCTGAAGTTCGGAAGCATTTTCTAATGCTTGGTTAAATGCTGGATCTTTGCTGTTATTAGCAAGACCTCTCAAGATATCTTTAACAGAAACCTCAAGCATTACGTTAATACCACCTTTAAGGTCAAGACCTTTATTTAATTCCTTTTCTTTGGCTGTATTGTAGTCAATTCCAAAAAATACTGGATTGGCTCCTATAGAATCAAGGTAGCGTGCTTCAGCGTTATCACGCTCGTGTGGTTGATCTTCAGTAAATTTACTGTTTGCAAATTCCTTTGCGCCGTCTTCTACTGTACTCGCTATAAACGTAAAAGAAAGCTGATAAATACTTACCAATCCAAAGAGGATGGCAAATACGGTAATTAATCCTTTGTTTTGCATGTTATGTTTTTTTGGTCAGATTTTTAAAACGCGCAAATATAGTCTTTGCAGTTATATCTGACAATTATGATTGTTATTTAAAATAAATTTTTGAAGGCTTCGGAATACAAAAAAACCGAGGCCAATTATTAAAAGTGAAATTAAGTAATGTTTTCACCTATATATGAAGAAATTTTAAGCCAAAGGCCCAGCCCGAACTTCGGGTATTTTATGTGAAGTAGTATCTATTAAAAGTGAAACATTACAATAGTTTTTATACGCAACACTTTTAAAATTTTGTCTTAAGCTGAAATTATTTTCAGTTGTGCCAAGTGCTGAAATTTGATTTACATATTGATCTTTAGCAAATTTTAAAGCCACAGGCAACCCCTTTAAACCAAGGTCAAAACCATACTCTTTTTGAAGTTTTATTACATCAAGCTTATAAGTATTTGAAGTATTGCCGAAAGGAATTTTAGAAGAACCTTCATTTCCTATGAAATCTGTATCGTTAAATTGAAGTTTATCTTCCTTATAAAAAAGGTTCTTTATAACCGTAACATCTATAGTGCTATAGTACGTTACTTTTAGCTTGCCGTCAAGCATTTCCGACACTTGAACATCTTCAACACCAATAGATTTTAACTGATTTGTTATTTCAGAAATAGCTTCGTTAGCTTCATCAGAACTTATAGAACCTGCATTAAACTGAACAACAATCTCTTGATTTGGCACAGCAGATTGCTCTGCTCGTATGCCAAAAAAAGCAAGTATCGCTACAAATACAGGAATATACCATCTAAAGTTCACGCGCCAAATATAAAAAAAATAAAGACTGTATCGCTACAGTCTTTAAAACAATATAAAACAATGAATTAAAACTAGAACTCTATTTCAAAATAAAGTGTACTTGCTGGATTGGCTTCAGTAACGTCTTCTCCTTTTAAAATTTCGTCATTTGCATTCATCAACTTCAAATTAATCTTCCAATAGCCCGTCATCGTTAAAGACAATTTACCATCGTACATTTTGGTGGCTGCATTATACGTTAAATCTTGATTGTTTGGCGAGCTATGGTTACCCATTCCTGGCATTCTAGGATCTACAGTTATTTTGTAATTTTCAACTAAAGGAAAACTCATCATACTTTCCATTTTGTAAAGTACTGCCTGCATATCGTTAATTGCAACTTCTGGCACTTTTGGATTTACATAAGCCAAAACATAACGTGTGTCATCGCTGCCCATAAAAACTTGAACTTTTTTCAATCCATCTGCTGGTTCTGAAACGGAAACCCTTAAAGCTTCTTCCATAGCTTCACCATTTAACGTATAGTTGAACATTACTTCCCAATACTCGGTATCATTACTCGCCATTTGGAAAACGATATGTCCTTTATATACCGTGCTTTCTTCCGTATTACTCAACATACTATGGGGTGCTGAATGGCTCATATTTGTCATATGCATCATTGGCATCCAAGTTGGCGCAGCGTTGGTTACGTACTTATCACTTGCCATGTCTTTTATTCTTATTGAAACTTCGTTGTAACCTACTTCCAAAGCTATTTTTTCTGAATAAACTTGAACGGTATGGTTTGCTGCTGTAATTTCATAAATCATAGTTAAACCTTCTACAGGATTAATTACTACTGGAATGTTATCATCATCATCTGAACAGCTTACGAATGAAACTGATAGAATAAAAATTGCGAATATATATTTTAGTGTTTTCATAATTTATTTAATTTTTATTAAAAATTGTTTGTTTGAACTTTAGTGTATATTATTATTTTAAAAATTAATTTATTGAATAAGAAATAGTTGCGTAAATATTTCTCCCCATACGCGGAATATTATTCCAATCGGTATACGTAGAATAGCTTGTGTCTAAAATGTTCTGAATCCCTGCTTTTACAAAAAGATCATTATCATTTATGAAGAAACGCTTCCCAAAGCTTGCAGATAGTGTTGCATAAGCAGCACTTTTGGCTTCACCATACGTAGGATTGTAATTAATCTGTTCTCCAGCACCTTCTACAGAAAGCGATGCAGAATATTGGTTTTTATAAAAATCGAGCGAACTTTTGTATGAAACTGGGCTGATTAACGGCAAGTTTTCGCCATCATTATCAACTCCACGATGGTAGGAAACATTTCCAGTTAATTTGAAAGCATTCGAAATAGAATACCGTCCCGAAAGCGAAGCATTAAAAAGCTGTGCATACTCTAGATTCGTGTAAATTTTAACCCCTTCAGCACCAATTGTCATCGTACTCAGCTTAGTATCTACCACTCCAATTATATAATTGAAAACGTGGAAATAATTTGCAGCGGCTGTAATTTCAAAAATCGGTTTTTTGTAGGTTATTGAAAGGTTCGCTTCTGCAGAACTTTCAGTATTCAAATCTGGATCACCAATATAATCGTGGGCATCAAAACTGTTGAACAAATAAAACCCATAACCTTCCGAAACAGAAGGAGCGCGCTCACCATAAGAAAGACCACCATTTAAATGAAAATCTTTAAGCATTTTATGGTATTGTGCCGAAAAACTTTTCAAAAAACGAGTATTTGTCTTATCCATCTCTGGATAGAAAATTTTTAAGCTATTAAGTCCAAAATCATCCACAACCGAGTTAGAGTGATATGACAATCGCGTTGAAAGTTTAACCGAAGCATCTTTTAAGGGAATATGATCTTCGGCATAAAAACCAACATCTTTGGTCAGCACATCGGGCCACGTTAGCATAAACATTAACGCTTCATTGCTGTCTGCTGGGTACATCGTCATTTCTGCATAACTCTTGTTGTAATAACCATCTAATTTGAAAAAGAAATGATGCTTTTCTTTGTTGAAATTTGCTTGCGTATAAAAACCGGCAGTTTCACTACAACCTGGCATATCCATATGTATTGGCACATCGGGACGCTTGGTATCGTCCATTGTGTGTTTAATAGTATTGTAATACAATTTAGATTCCCAATTACTGAAATTGCCAAACAACGTATCCTGATTAAAACTCACCGAACCAATCACGGCTCGAGCCAACGAAACATCCATCGTTAATGCAGGATAACCCACATCGGTCGCTTCGTCGAATATTAAGGTAGCCGAAATGGATTTGTCATCTGCCAGCTTATAACCCGAATTAACAGAAAAGTTATATTTTTCAAACTGTGAAAAAAGCACCTCTTTATCGCCACCAGCTTTGTAATTATCTGCTTTACGATAGATTGCATCGGTATTCAAATAAAATTTTTCATTGGAATAATTCAACTCGCCGCCAAAAACACGCATTTTGTTGTTACTTTCAAAAGCGCTTTCCAAAGAACCGTTCCAACCCGTGGGTTTAAAATTACTTTTGTCCAATTTCAAGTTAATACCGCCACCAATGGTGTTCCCAAAAGTCGCACCCTGCTGGCCAGAACCAATCTGTGCTTCAGATAAATTAGAAACATCAACATACGAGGTTATGGGATCCATTTTATCAGTACACGCACCAAAAATCTGCATGCCGTCTATAGTAACCGCAAGACGTTCCGAAGCCATATCGTTCATCGTTGGCTCCCAAGCGTAGGCACCGCGTTTTACCATATTAATGCTGCGCGAAGATTCCAAAAACTCGTCCAGAGTTGATAAGGATTTGCGTTGTTTTTGATGGTCTAATTGTTTGCCTGCTGAAATTACAACCACTTCATTAAGATGGATTAATTTCAGGCTATCTGCTGGGGTTTCCTGCGCATGCAATTGCGCTGTTAAAGTACCGCAAAGCATTACACACCAAAGGCAACCCATAAGTATTCCCTTTGCAGGAAATACATTTATAGATGATTTCATTTTACTTTTGTTTTTATAATTTAAAAAGAATGGCTCCCTGAAATATTCCGTAGAAATTTCAAAAAGAACCGTCGTTATAAATTATCCCAACTTTGGCGGCTGAAGAATTTTTGAAATGAAAAGAGAAGAATTCAAATTAGGCATATAGCCAATTTCAACAGAAGAAATTTCAGTTTCTGAAACAAATGAATATTCTGTGATGTTTTCTGAAATGATAATCTGCGGAATTTCAGTTTTTGAAGTTTTACTATTCAACGGATTATTATCGGTTCCAGCTTCTTTTACAAGCTCCTTGATTAAATGACACTTACCATTACATTTCATTTCTGGTTTGTCTTTGTTTTCGCAAAGCACGTTTACGATGTAATCATAATTCACAACATAATCTACAACTGGCCACATAGGTTTTGTGAGCATTATTAAAGAAGCGATTATGAGAATTACATTTTTCACAAAGCAAAAGTACAATTCATATACTATTATAAAAATGATTTTTGTCACATTTTAAAAATCATTAAAAACAAGTTTATTCTTGCATCTAAAACCAATGAATACCAAGCATCAACAAAAATATTTATTTTCAAAATTTGTTGACTTTTTTATATTGATAAATATATATTTTATTGATTTTTAGACTATTAACAATATATTATTGACAACTTTATTTTTTTATTTTGAAAACAGAAATACAAATTCATTATATTTGCCTACTTTAAATTTCGAATTCAAAACCAATAAAACCATTTCAAAAAATGCAAATTAAAAACGCCATCCCTTCCTCACAAACATACACTCAGGATGAAGCTTTTGAAGCTTCTGTTGAATATTTTAAAGGTGATGACCTTGCCGCTCGTGTTTGGGTGAATAAATATGCACTTAAAGATTCCGTAGGCAATATCTACGAAAAAACACCTGACGATATGCACCACCGCATCGCAAAAGAAATTGCACGTGTTGAGCAACGTTACGCAAACCCAATGACTGAAGCGGAAGTGTATGATGCAATAAAAGACTTTAAATACATTGTGCCTCAAGGAAGCCCAATGGCGGGTATCGGCAATCCGTACCAAATCGCATCACTTTCTAACTGTTTTGTAATTGGTAACGATGGTAATTCAGATTCCTACGGTGGAATTATGAAAATAGACCAAGAGCAAGTACAACTTATGAAACGTCGTGGCGGAGTAGGTCACGATCTTTCACACATACGCCCAAAAGGTTCACCTGTAAAAAATTCGGCGTTGACCTCAACAGGCATTGTTCCTTTTATGGAACGTTACTCAAACTCTACTCGCGAAGTGGCGCAGGACGGTCGTCGTGGAGCTTTAATGCTTTCAGTATCTATAAACCACCTAGATTCTGAAGATTTTATTGACGCAAAAATGGAACAAGGTAAAGTTACTGGCGCCAACGTTTCGGTACGTATGGACGATACCTTCATGCAAGCCGTAAAGGATGGCACAAGCTACACCCAGAAATACCCTATTTTCAGTGAAACACCAAAAAATACCAAAGAAATTGAAGCTGGAAAACTTTGGAAAAAAATAGTTCACAACGCATGGAAATCTGCCGAGCCAGGCATCCTTTTTTGGGATACTATTATAAACGAATCTGTGCCAGATTGTTATGCAGATTTGGGCTACAAAACCGTTTCTACCAATCCGTGTGGTGAAATTCCGTTGTGTCCTTACGACTCTTGTCGTTTATTGGCAATCAATTTATTTTCTTATGTTGAAAATCCGTTTACCGATAAGGCTGAATTCAACTTTGAGCTTTTCAAAAAACACATCACTATCGCCCAACGTATTATGGACGACATCATCGACCTGGAGCTTGAAAAAATAGATGGTATAATCGCAAAAATTGAAGCAGACCCACAAACTGATGAAGTAAAATCTGTAGAAAGAAACCTTTGGAAAAATATTCAAACTAAAGCTAACGAAGGCCGTAGAACTGGAATTGGCATCACCGCGGAAGGCGATATGCTTGCTGCATTAGGTATAAAATACGGTAGTCAAAAAGGTTCTGATTTTTCAGTTGAAGTTCATAAAGTTTTGGCTGTCGAAACATATCGCGCTTCCGTTTACGCTGCAAAAGATCGTGGCCCTTTCAAAATTTTTGATAGTGAAAGAGAGAAAAACAATCCGTTTATTCTTCGCCTTAAAGATGCAGATGAAAAGCTTTATTACGACATGTTAGAGTATGGACGAAGAAACATTGCACTATTGACTATTGCTCCAACCGGTACCACTAGTTTAATGACACAAACCAGTTCTGGAATTGAGCCAGTATTCATGCCTGTTTACAAACGAAGAAGAAAAGTAAACCCAAATGATAAAAATGTACGCGTAGATTTTGTAGATGAACTTGGCGATAGTTGGGAAGAATACGTGGTTTTTCATCACCGTTTTAAAGAATGGATGGAAATTAACGGTATAGATACCTCTAAAAATTACAGCCAAGAAGAGCTTAACAAAATTATAAAAAAATCGCCTTATTACAAAGCAACATCAAACGATGTTGATTGGTTGAGCAAAGTGCGTATGCAGGGTGCGGTACAGAAATGGGTAGATCATTCCATTTCTGTAACCATCAATTTACCGAATGATGCTACTGAAGAATTGGTAGGGAAATTATACCTAGAAGCATGGCAGGCAGGCTGTAAAGGAGTTACCGTTTACCGCGATGGATCTCGTTCGGGAGTTTTAATTTCAAATGAGGAAAAGAAAGAAGAAGTAAACGAAACATTAACTGCTTTCCCAACCAAGCGTCCCGAAGTTTTGGATGCAGATGTAGTTCGTTTTCAAAATAGCAAAGACAAATGGATTGCTTTCATCGGCTTAATTGACGGAAAGCCGTATGAAATTTTTACTGGTTTTGCAGATGATGAAGATGGAATTTTGATTCCGCGTTGGGTAAATGATGGGGTTATCATTAAAAACCGAAATGACGACGGCACATCGCGTTACGATTTTCAATACAAAAATAAAAGAGGTTACAAAACCACTATTGAAGGGCTTTCGCATAAATTTAATCCAGAGTTTTGGAACTATGCAAAACTTATTTCTAGCACCCTTCGTCACGGTATGCCTATTGAAAAAGCCGTGGAATTAATTAACAGTTTACAACTTGATAGCGAGAGCATCAACACTTGGAAAAACGGTGTTGCACGTGCCTTAAAACGCTACGTTGCAGACGGAACAAAAGCTAGAAAACAGAAATGTGAAAACTGCAATAGCACATCGCTTATTTACCAAGAAGGATGTTTGACTTGTAAGGATTGTGGCTCTTCGAAGTGTGGATAGTTCTCGACTGCACTCGAACCGACAATATTGAATAAATTTCTATATAACCTCACAGATTTTTAAAACTGTGAGGTTATATTAATAAATTGTGCAGATGAAAAAACAGATATTCATACTTGCTCTTTGGATGTTTTTTGGATTTGTATTGATAAGAGCCATCGATTCAATACTCAGTTTTATTGTTAGTTTAAATTTCTATCTCGGAATTTAGTTTGAATTCCCTATAGGTTTTATAAATTATTCAATACCAATTTTGAGCATTATTATTTATGCTCTAACCACCGTTTTAACATTAAAATATCTTAATTGACTTAGGCACTTAGCTACTAATGTTTTTAATCAGGCAAGGTTTGCTTATAACCATCCTGTTCATTAAGTTATCAAATATGTGTTGTTTCATAAAATTCCTGTTAAATCTGTAGCAATATTCATCTAGATAATCTTGTAAATCTTCAACATGATGATGCATACCTCTTAGCCACCCTTTTATGTTCATAATTGTCAACTTAACACAACAACCTTGTGAAACTTAACAATTAAGGAGTTATAAAGTTTTATAGCATCTTTGATTATCATTTTCTTTGTTGTTA